>CAXTJC010000123.1:0-7800 GCA_964244225.1 uncultured Acidobacteriaceae bacterium | reverse complement strand
ACGGATGAGGCTGACGACCGGGACGGGATGATAGGCGGCGCGCTCGAGGCGGCCGGCGTGAGTGTGGCGCGCGTGTTCCTGGTGTGTGCGTTCGAGGCGGCCGCGATGGCTGTGCGGCTCGCGCGGCGAAAGGATGGGTTGCGCGATCTGGCGGCCGCCGTGGAGCTGGTGTGAGGGGGCGGCGGCAAGTCTGCTCACGTGGGCTTGATGGCGTGAGTCCGCAGGCCGGGCATGGCCGGCGGCATGGTGCGCGATGGTCTGGACGGCTGTGCCGTGACGCGGCAGCAGCGCGGTGCTACGTTGCGGATGCGCAAAGGCGAACGCAGAGGAGCCAAGGGCCAGCAGAAGGGCGGCAGCGGGGGCCAGGTGAGGCATGGGGTGGGTTGTAGGAGGCGTCGCGGAGACCGCCAGAGCAACTATAAGACTAGGGTCCTGCGGCCGCTGCCGGAAGTATCGAACGGGGTTCAGACCCATGGCATCCCTCGTCTGCGATGGCATCGGGCGGCGCAAGGCTGGAGAACTTTCTCCAGGCAAAATGGCCACTGCTTCCTTGAACGGAATGCAGGGGAGGACGGATTGCCGTCGCTATACTTAGCCTATGAAGTGTGGGATCAATCGACTTCTGGTGGGGACCATTGTGTCGGCCGGGCTGGCGATCGCCGCGGCCGCGAATACGTCTCCGGCGGTGGTGGGAGCGCAAGAGAATGCGGGGACGCCGGCCTTTTATGCCGAGCGGGTGGCGCCGATCTTTCAGAAGAACTGTGCGTCCTGCCACGGGGGAATGAACCACCGGGGCGGGTTCAACATGGCGACCAAAGCCGGGATGCTCAAGGGCGGCAAGGATGGGGTTGCGGTGGTTCCGGGTGATCCTGCCGCGTCTTTGCTGGTGCGGCTGATGCGCCATGAGGGGCCGGCCGACGACCCGATGAATATGCCGCCCGCGCCGCGGCCCAAGGTTTCGGACGCCGATATTGCGGTGGTAGAGCAGTGGGTGAAGGCTGGAGCAAGTATGCCGGACGACACGCCGAAGCCGTAGGCCGAGCGATCTGTCAGTCGCGATTCTTTGCGCGCCGGCGGGCTGCGCGCACTCCAAGGATGCCGGCGCCGCTCAGCACGAAGAAGCCGATCAGGGCGGCCGCGCCCATCGCTCCCATGATGATGGAGATGAACTGCAGCAGAGTCAGGGCTGCCGACCGGAAGACGGCGCTGAAGACCTGGATCAAGGCGCGAATGATGCTCAGGGTAGGGCCTCCCGTTCAGGTCCATTCGAGGGGACGAGAGAGGGCTTGTCAATCACCAGGTTGAATCATGTCCGCGGGCCCTGTGGTACGCGGGCTATCAGGGCTGGAGGGCGGCGCTGAGGACGGTGGCAACCTGCGGGTCGAGCGGCTGGTCGGCGTGCTTGAGCAGAAGGGAGACCTGCCACATCTCGGTCTGGTTCAGGAGGTGATTGAAGGCAGGCATGCCGGAGAGACGGATGCCGTTGGCGACCTTCCAGTAGGTCTCGCCGGCTTCGTCGTCCGAGACGCCGACCACCGCGGAGTTCCTGTGCTTCTTCCAGAGCTGGGGCGCACCGGGGAACATCTGCTTGGCGATCGGGCTCTCCTGGGCCGGCGTGCCATGGCAGCCGGCGCACTGCGTCATGTAGACGTGGGCGCCGGCGAGAAAGTCAGCGGGGGCTGGGGTGATGGGAGATGTGGCAAGCTCGCGATCGATTCGCGCGGAGAGTGGAACGTGCGTGATCTTCCCCTCCTGCGGAAACGGGGCGTCGGCTACGGCGACAGGGGGATGGCCATAGCGGAGATACAGGGAAACCCCGCCAATCGCAAAGAGAAAGGCGAAGACGAAGCCGAGAAGGAAGCCGAGACCGAGGGAGGACCTTGCTGGACCGGAGGACATAGACGGATGGTATCTGACGATCCGGTTTGAGTCTTGTCTTTTGCCGATTTGAGTTTTGTCTTTTGACAGGAATCGTTGGTGCGACGCGAGATACTTCAGACTGGCTGGAACGCTGGTCAAAGTAGCAGGTCCGGGAGCAGGTGGGCCGCAGGCTTGGACAGTCTGCAGCCCCAGTCCGCGGGCCCTTACAGTAAGTCGCTAGAAGGGATTGATCTTATCGATGCCCTTTTTCTTCTTGTGTTTGCTGGAGCTCTCGTCGCCCTTATCGAACCCCGGTGACTTGGTCTTCTTGCCGTTGTCACTTGCGGTTTGGGCGGGTGCCTGTGCGGCGCCGGGCTGGATGTCGTTGAGCTGCTCGGGAGCGTCCGCGGCCTTTTCGGCGGCGGGTAGCGTGGTGGTGTCGGTCGGACCCACGGTGTGAAGAGCGTTTGAACCCGCGGGTGCCGGAGCGGAGGAGCCATTGACGCCGGGCGTCAGGATCTCTGCGCCAATCGAGGCGCCGCCATTACCGGTGGCGGGGGTCGTGGTGGTGACGGATCGATCGGTCGGAGCCGCGGAGGTGTCGGAGCTGGGAACGTCCTGGAAGGCGAGTGGGGCAGGGGCACCGGCGGGGGTAGCAGCCGTGGTGCCGTCGGCTGCGGCATCGGTCGCGCTGGACGTTTTGGCGGCGGTCGCCACGCTGCCGGGGTGCATGGCCTCGTTGAAGTCGCTGACGATCTGCCGGGTGACGTCGGGCGCGAGCGTGGCGCGGGCGTCGACCAGCGGCGGATCGCCGATGCGGGCGGCGGCGACGACGTCCGGCTGATGGAAGACGAGGAGGCGGGCGCGATCCTGCAGGCGGTACTGCGAGCGGCTGTTCTCAAGCGCCTGGCTGGCCTGCGCCTGGTCGACAGACGGGTTCGGAATCGCAACGTTCATCGTGGCCAGGCGGTCGCGGGCGTCCTCCACATGCTGGGAGGCGGAGTGGTTCAGAATGACCTCCCGGTAGGCATTGGCGGCCTTTTGATCGTAGGTGGTGAGCAGCCGGACTTTGCCGGCTTCGGGCAGGTTCTGGGTGCGGATGTACGCGGACTGCGCGGCGTAGGCGTCGCCCAGACCGATCAATACGTCGTCCATGTGGCTATAGAGCGGATAGGTGTCGATTACGGTCTGATAGCGGGCGATGGTGGCCGGCCAGTTCTGATGGCTGGCGTAGTAGTCGCCGATGTTTGCCTCTCGGGTGGCGAGAGCCTCCTGCACCTCGCGCAGACGCTGCCGCGCCTGTGGAACGAGCTTCGAGTCCGGATAGTCGGTGAGCATGCGGCGGTACTCTTCCTCGGCATGGATGGCCTTGGCGTGGTCGCGGTCGGGCTTATCCATCTGGCGGAAGTAGATGTCGCCGATACGCATCTGGGCCTCGGCGGCCTCGGGCGAGTTAGGGAAGAAGACGCGGAAGTCGGAGTACTCGGCCTCGGCCTGGGTCAGAGCGGCGGTGCCGCCTTCCTTGTACCAGGAGTCGGCGATGGCAAGCTTGGCGCGCATCTGGTACTGCGAGTCCGGATAGGTGTTGAGAAGCGTCTGCAGATCGAGGCGGGCAACGTCAAAGTGGCCCTTCTTGGTGGCGATCAGGGCCTTATCGTAGAGCTGGCGATCGGGGAGCTTGGAGTCCTGGCCAGCCAGCGGATCGAGCTTCTTGTCTTTCAGGGCGGCGCGTTTGGTGTCCTTGGACTGAGTGACCTTGTCGGCCTTCTTCTCGTCTTTGGTGAGCTTGGCCTTGATCCGCTTGGTGTTGTTCTCGGGCGAGTTGGCCAGAGTGGGATCAGTTTGGGGCGAGCCGGACGGCGCGGAGCCTGCGGAGGACTGCGCTCCGGCGGCCTGGGCCGGTGTGGCATTGGGCTGGCCCGATGGCGAGGGCGCCGTGGAGGGTGCGGCCTCCTGCGCGTGGCTCCGGAGCGCGGGCGCGAGCAGCAGGGCAACGGCGAGGCCGGCGGAGAGACTGGCACGAAGGCTGGGGAAGAAGGAGCGGGTCGGGAAGAAGGTGCGTTCGATCATCGTGTGCGGTAGACCCCAATCGCCCACGCTCTGCACTGCGTGGGATGGCGTTTATTTTAGACCTCTCCCGTGAAGTTTGCCCGAAAGAGGTAGCTGGTGAAGCACATCACGAGAGTGTGCTGGAGGTCTCTTCGGGCGAGAGCTCCGCGGCAGCGCGGGCGGCCAGGAGAAACTCGCGTGCGTTCCGCTCGGCGTCCTGCCCGGCGGAGAAGATGGCGGAGCCGGCGACGAGCATGTCCGCACCGGCTTGGACGACGGAGGCGACGGTATCGTGAGCGATGCCGCCATCGACCTCGATACGGAAGTTGAGACCCATCTCGCGGCGAAGCTCGGCGAGGTGATCGATCTTGTCGAGCGCGAGCGGGAGGAACTTCTGGCCGCCGAAGCCTGGATTCACGCTCATGACGAGGACATGATGGACCATGGGCAGGACCTCGACAAGGGTTTCGACGGGAGTGGCCGGGTTGAGGACGACGGCAGGCTGCATGCCGTGATCCGCGATGAGCTGAAGGGTGCGGTGGAGGTGGCGGCATGCCTCCTGGTGGACGCCGATCATGTCGGCTCCGGCGGCGGCGAAGTCGGCGATGAAGGCGTCGGGGTTCTCGATCATGAGATGGCAGTCGAGGGGAAGCTTGGTGACGGGGCGGATGGTCTTGACTACGGGGGGACCGAAGCTGATGTTGGGCACGAAGTGGCCGTCCATGACGTCGACGTGGATGATGGTGCCGCCGCCGCGCTCGGCCGCTGCGATCTGGTCGGCGAGATGCGCGAAGTCCGCGGCGAGGATGGAAAAGGCCAGTTCAATCACGATGAGGTGAGTTTACCAGCGGGGATGGCGGCTCCGGCGGGGCGGAGGCGGGCTGCTTGCGGGAGCGGCGGGTGCGGAAGACCGCAGGTACGTCTGGATTTGCAACGGAAGCGGCAGATTCCCGGCCGAGCACGGGCACGCTGCGCTCGACGCCTTCGCGGCCGGCGTGCAGGAGCTTCGTTTTGACGACTTTGGCGGCGTCGCGGTCGGTCTCCTGCATGGGTTTAGGGTCGCCGAGCACGGCGCGGGCGGCGCCGCGCAGGATGCGTCGCAGGGGCCAGCCACCGTCGGGGTTGGGCAGGAAGAGCTCGCCTTTGCGCTGCTTTTCGGGGCGGTAAACCCAGCGGCGAAGCAGGGCGAGGTGGTCGGAGAGGAGCGCGAGGTCGGGAGCTGTTGCGGGGCCCTCAGAGCGGCTGGCGAGAGCGGCGAGGGTGTGGGCGGCGCGGTCTTCGGGCGAAAGGGCGCTGGCAGCGGGCTCTTCGGTGGGCTGGATCGGTTCGGGTGGGGCGCCGGGCGATGGCGCGAGCGGCACGGCCTGCAGCATGAGCGGCTGGGCGAAGAGGCTGGAGCCGACCGAGGTCTGCTCCTTGACGGCACGGACGCCGAGGGTGGACAGAGGCTCGGGCCCAGTGAGCACGCCGCGCTCAAGCAGGAAGAGGGCGGCATCGTCGGCGCGGTCTGGTTGGGTTGCGGCGGATTGGACGATGACGGCGCGGAGATCCGGGATGGGGCGGACGAGCGGATCGGCGAGCGCGGCGGCTGCTTTGACCTTTTCGTACTGCTTGTGGAGGGCGGCGGCGCGCTCGAAGTCCATATCGTTTGAAGCCAGGTCGCGATCGCGCGCGGTCGTGCCGAGCAACGACTCGCCGTGGGTGCGGAAGAAGGCTTCAACGCGGGCGGCTTCGGCGGCGTACTCGGCCGCGGTGCAGGAGGTGTTGCAGGGGGCGAGGCACATCCTCATCTCGCCATAGGCGCAGCCGGGGTGATCGGGGTGGACGTGGAGGTCTTCGTAGCAGCGGCGGAGCTTGAAGAGGTCGAGGGCGGCGTCGCAGTAGCGCTCAGCGGCGGCGCGGGAGGGGAACGGGCCGTAGGTCTGGGCCAGATTCTTTGCGCTCAGGCGGTTGGTGATGTAGGCGCGCGGGTAGGCGTTCTCCGCGGCAAAGCGGAGAAAGAAGGGGGTGCGGAGTTTGAGGCGCTGGCGAGCAGCGGGCAGGCCGAAGAGGGCCGCGGTGGCGTGGTAGAGGGTCAGGAGCGACTCGAACTCGGAGCCGGTGACGCACCACGCTATGCGGGCGACGCGGTCGCGCAGGTTGAGGCGTCTGGAGGGGAGCTGGGTGCCATCGGGGGTTAGGGCCTGCTCGCGTGGGGGCTGCGGGGTGAGCAGGCGCTGGGCTCGGCGGCGGAGATTGGCGGTGCGGGTGAGGAAGGGCTGGGCATGCTCGTCGTGGCCGAAGAGGGCGAGGAGGCCGTCGGCCTCGGGCAGCTGGCGGAGAAGATCGGTGGCCTGGGCGGGGTCGAAGGCGAGGTAATGATCGAAGGTGAAGGGTGTGGCCACTGGGGAGATTGTAGAGGGATGTGTGCGAGGAAGGCCCATGGTAGAGGGGATCGGCCAGGCACGGCAGAAGTTTAGAGCGTTCCCCGCGCAGTGGCTAATCCGATGCGGGTGACTGGAAAGATGCGTAGAGATAGAGAAGGCCCAAACGGCGCCCGCCCGCTCCCTGTTCACAGAAAGAGAGCAGATGCGCCCTGTCGTGCCGCTCCAGCGCCCCTGCCGATCTGTTCGACCTGAAAAGCTCTGCTAGTACCGGAGGAGCGGCGGGTTGGCGTTACGGACCAGGTCCAGGGCTTGCTGCGGGAACCAGGTGCCGGCGGTGGGGTCGTTATGGCCCCAGAGTGGGTCGAAGAGCAGCTGGGCGGCGAGGCCGGTGGGCCAGCCGGGCTGCGTGTAGGCGCTGAAGTCCCAGGCACGGGCGCCGCCGGCGGCGTCACAGGTGCCATCCGACTGGCCGGGAGTCTTGACCCAGAGATAGGCGTCCAGCAGAGGAACGGAGGTCTTGGCGGTCGATCGCTGGCCGAGGCCGCGGCCGGGCGGATTGCACCAGCTGCCGATAGCGATGGTCTGGACGGCGGCAGCGGGCTGGCTGTAGGGGGCAGCGGCGTAGACGCCGGCGACGAGCGGTCCCTGGCCGTTGCGGCTGGTATCGACGACAAAGTGGGCGGTGGGAACGGCGGCGCCGAGGGACTGCGTGTACCACTGGTCGCTGTAAGTCCAGGTGGCGATGTTGTTCGGGTCGACCGTGCCGAGCGGCGAGTAGTACTGGCTGGCGCAGTAGTTATAGTGGCCGAGTCGCCAGCCGCCGTCGGCGGGATTGCCGGCAAAGGCGAGGCACTCGGAAATCCAGGTGTCGAAATGGGTCTCATAGTTGGACCAGCGGAAGTTCGAGACATTCGAGAAGAAGCCCTGCGCCTGGCTGACGCCAGCGGTGGCCAGGCGCAGGGCGATGTCGCCGACGGCGCGCCACAGACTGCTGCCGGCGTCCAGGTAGACGAGCGTCTGGGGCTGGATTTCGAGGGCGGTGACGGCGTAGGTGATCTGCGCGTAGCGATCGGCGGTGAGCTGCGCGGCATCCACGGTGGCGGGATAGCCGCAGTCGCTGGGAAGGTTGGCGAGGGAGTCGGGCTCAACGAGGACCACGGCCTTCTGGTCGCCGATGGCGGTGGCGACGGCGCGAACCCAGGCCTCATAGTCGGCGGTGTTCTGCGCGCCGCCGGCGGAGTAGCTGCCGCAGTCGCGGCCGGGGACGTTATAGAGGACGAAGGTGGGGACGGCGCGCTGCTCGCCGGCTCTCTGCATGGTAGCGGTTACGGCGGAGATGGTGTCAGAGACGGTGCCGCCGGTGAGCCAGACGGCTTGCGCGTTGAGCTCCATAGCGGCGACGAAGGCGGCGTCTTTGAGGTGGTGATGGGCGGCGAGCCGTTCGATCTGGGGCACGGAGCCGGCGGCCGGGGGGGGGACGAAGAAGCGGGTGTGGGGTGCGAGGGTGCGGGCGGGCGGGGTTGTC
>CAXTJC010000122.1:0-7859 GCA_964244225.1 uncultured Acidobacteriaceae bacterium | reverse complement strand
GCGTGGTGGAGGACGGCGAGCTGAGCGACGGCGCCGTCCGCGGCTGCAGCGGGGCCGAGCTGCCGGCCGGTGCGGCGCCCGCGGGCTGGCTATTCTTCGCGAAGTCCTGCACAAGCTGGCGCAGCTGCGGCTGCACGGCGGACATGTGCTGCTGGACGATCTGGCTCGACTTCTGCCCGATCTCCGGCCCCTTGTTCAGCAGGGCCTGGCCCGCGGGCGACTTGTAGAAGGTCAGGATGCCGTCGACCTCGGGCTCGGTGTAGGCGGTGTTGTAGGCTGCGATGAACTCCGGCTGCAGCGTCTTCCAGTCCACGGCGGGCGAGATGAGCGTGACCACCTGCTGGTGCAGGTCGGCAACCTTCTTCTGCTGATCCGGCGTCTCGGTCGCGCCAAACTCACGGTGGCCGAGCGCATCGGTCTGCTGGTTCGCGCCGTCAACGATCTGTTTACCGACCTGATCGACCTTCAGCACGCTCAGCAGCTCGACAATTTTGGTGCGCTTGGAGGCGTCATCGGCATGCGCGGGAAGCGTGAGCGGAAGCAGAAGGACGAGCGGGAGAAAAGATCTCTTCATAGAGTGCGGCTCCTTGATGCCGCGCGGCGATCGCCCTGCGGCTCGGGGCCACAGCCGGGGATCGCGACGACATCCGGATATGGTATCAGCGCGGGGCCGGGTTCAACATCAAAGCGCGCTATGTGGAAGCCGAATCGGGCCTCGATTCAAGCTCCGCGCACATCGACCGCACGCATGCCGGCGGCCTTCGCGGCGTGCAGACCTTCGTCCGAGTCCTCAAGCACGACGCACTCCGCCGGCGGAACGCGCATCCGCCGCGCCGCTTCGAGGAAGACATCGGGCGCAGGCTTGCCGTGGGCCACATCGTCCGCGCTCACGATCAGGTCAAACAGAGCGAGCAGGCCCGTTGTGTGAAGGCTGGCCTGCACGTTGGCCAGGCGGCCGTTTGAGGCGACCGCCATCGGCACCTTGCCCTGCCACGCGCGGGCGAGCGCCGCGACGGCCTCGACCTCACGCAGCAGGTGTAGGCCGGCGCGGAAGTGCTCGTTATAGGTAGCGAAGACGGTCGCGCGATCGAGCGGAGTCGGCTTGCCTACTGCTGCCATAGCAGCCTCCTGCGCGTCCAGCAGGGCATCCGGCGTAAGCCCGGTGCGGGCCATGTACCAGCCTCGGTCCATGGTGTGGCCCTGTACCTTGAGCGCCTCGGAGATGGCGAAGAAGTGCGCGGGCGCGGTGTCGACCAGCGTGCCGTCGCAGTCAAAGATGAGGGCTGAGAAGGGTGTTGGAAGCGTAAGCGCCATGACGGTCTTTAGTGTCGCAGATGCGGTGCTTTTCAGGTGCGTGGAAGCGGCATCCATCGCCGCTGCGGCCGCAGCGCGGGCCGCTCCACGAGGCGATAGGAGAGGTCCGCAACCATCACCGTCACCAGCAGGTTCACGACGAGCGTGAGCCACGGGCTGCGCTCGGGCGGCATCGCCAGAAAGACCAGCACGTGGCAAAGATAGAGCGAGTAGCTGATGCGTCCGAGCCAGAGCAGCAGGCGCGGGAACTGACGGCCGCGCAGGGCGAAGCATGTGAAGAAGAGCGCGTAGCCGGTGATCCACGAGGCTACAACCACCAGCCACGGCGGCGCCTGCACGGCATGCGCGACCGGATAGCGGCCGAAGCGGAGATAGAGGCCAAGCGCCAGGACAAAGGCAAGCGGAGCCGCCGCCAGCCACAACGTTCGCCGCGCCCCTGCATCCTCAAGCGCACGCAGGGCAACGGTCCCAAAGAAGGCGGAGACAAGCAGACCCAGCAGGCCCGCGGGCAGCGAGCGATGCATCGCCGCAGCCGCCAGCACCGCCAGCAGCTCAACCGCTATCGCCGCCCACAGGCAAAGCGTGCTGCGCCGTGCCAGGCCTGCGACAAACAGGAGCGAGCACAGAAAGTAGAAGACCAGCTCGAGCGAGAGCGTCCAGTAGACGCCGAGCCCCTGCGGCAGGCCGAAGAGGCTTTGCACCATGGCGGCGTTCGCGAGCACCCCAAGCCACGGATGCGGCAGCGCGCCGAAGGGCGACACATAGCGCCCGACCGCAACCAGCACCAGCGCGGTTGCGAGCGAGAGCCAGTACGCCGGGTACAGGCGAAACGCGCGGCCAAGCCAGAAGACCCGCAGCGAGCCGTGTCGCTCCAGGCTACGCGGAATGATGAAGCCGCTGACCAGAAAAAAGGCCACCACACCCACCTCCCCCAGATTGAGCGGGGTGCCCGGCTGGTCCAGCGGGGTGCCCGGCCGGCCCAGCGGCAGCCCGAGCATCTCGGACCCATGCTGGACCGCAACCAGCAGCGCCGCAATCCCGCGTACGGCGTCGAGAAACTCATACCGGCCGGCGATAGCCGTGGCCATAGAGCCTGATAAAGCCGCCGACCGAGCCGAGGCCGTGGGCGCCAAACCCTCCGGCTGCTGGGCCAAGGCGTACGCCGGCCCATCTGCCGAATCGTGTGCCGGATTGGATGTCGTCGGTGCCCGCATGTTGCCGGTCTCATTCTCTCAGCCCGCCACCTTCCTCTCAGCATGCGGTCTGGGACTGGTCGCGTGCGGGATAGGTACCACGCAGGGCACGCCTGGGAGGTGTACAAAAAAGAACATGGCAAGGAATCCTCAAACAATCACTTATAAATCCTTAGCTTCTTGCTCAGTGCTTTGGCGTATAGGCGTGTGCTTTATGTTGCTGATCGGACAGCATGTGTGGGCGCAGGCCGACCCGGAGTGGACCACGCCCATCGCCCCGTTTCGCATCGCGGAGAATCTCTACTATGTCGGTAGCCGCGATCTTGCGGCGTACCTGGTCGTGACCCCGGCAGGCGATATCCTGATCAACTCCAACCTCGAGACCTCGGTGCCGCAGATCCGCCGCAGCATCGAGCAGCTCGGCTTCCATCTAACGGACGTGGAGATCCTGCTGATCAGCCACGCGCACTTCGACCACGCGGCCGGCAGTGCCGCCATCAAGCGGGCGACCGGGGCAAAGTACATGGTGATGGACGCGGACGTGCCGGTGGTGGAGAGCGGGGGCCGCACGGACTTTGCCTACGGTAGTAGGTTTCAGTACCCGCCCGCGAAGGTGGATCGCGTACTGCACGATGGCGACGAGGTGCGCCTGGGGAGCGTGGTGCTGGTGGCTCATAAGACACCCGGCCACACCCGCGGCTGCACCACATGGACGATGCAGGTTACAGATCCGGATAACGACCGTGGAGCCGGTCGGGGCAGGCCGCTGCAGGTGGTCATCGTTGGAAGCTGGTACGTCAACCCGGGCTTTCGCCTGGTGGATACTCCAAAGCAAACGGCTTCTTATCCCGGCATCGCACAGGACTATGCGCACACCTTCGACGTGCTACGGTCTCTGCCATGCGACGTGTTCCTGGGCGCGCACGGCGGCTACTTCGGTATGCAGGAGAAGCTCGCGCAGCAGGCCGCGAAGGGCGGCGGAGGCGCCTCGGTCTGGGTCGATCCCGCCGGCTATCGCAGGGCGGTGGATGAACATGCCGCCGCGTTTGCAGCGGAGCTGCATCGCCAGCAGGCCGCGGCAGGCCGGTAAACGAAGTTATCGCCCGGATCGCAGCTGCGACCCGTGCACGCTGGCCGCCTGCACGCTCGCCGGCAGAGGCCGAACGGCGCGCGGATGCTCATGGAACAGGCCTGCCGCGGTCACGCAAGCGATCATAAGGACCGCCTGCCACGGCAGCAGATCGGGTGCTGCGGATGTCTTCGAACGGCTCTGCTTCATCGTGATCCTTGGGCGCTAGACGCTGGTACAGACTGGCGCACCAGGGTAAGAGCACGTTGCTTGCCATCGTTGGAGGCGACAAAGACGCGGAAAGTGGCGACAGAGCAGATCGGAAGCGATGCGGGAGAGAAGAGAAGTTCTGTCAAGGCGGCATTCTTTTGCCTCTTACACGAGAAGCGACTGCTGGCAGAAGAAGCCGATCCGCCAGCGACGGCTACGCGGGCCGGTCGTCGCCGGCGGGCGTATGGACTCAGTTGCCTGCCGCGCCTTTGGCTTGCGTTTGCGCCAGCATGGCATCGACAGGGCCGCTTGTCATCTTTAACCCGAGTGCAGGCGCAAGCCGGCCGATCCAGTGAAGGACATTGCTGAGGCCGGGCCGGATCTCCAGGCGATTGCCGGCGAGGCCTTTGATGGCTGCGCGCGCCAGCTTGCCGACGTCCATGTTGGCGCTTGCTTTGACGTCCGTTGCATCGAAAGCGTCCTGGAGGGGCGTTTGCGTGGAAGGCGGCGCCAGCTCGAAGACGCGAATGGAGGTGTTCTTCAGTTGAACGCGCAGCGCCCGCGTGAAGGCATGCAGACCCGCCTTGGTGGCGCTATAGATGGGCGAGATCGGAAAGGGAACAAAGGCGAGTCCGGAGGTCACGTTGACGATGGCCGCATTCGGCTGTGCGCGCAGATGCGGCAGAAACTGTTTCACCATGCAGCCCGGCCCGGTGAGATTAATGTGAATCTCACGCGCGAGATCCTCGAGATCGCCGCCGCTCTCCAGCAGATTGATCTTGCGCATGATGCCGGCGTTGTTAATCAGAACATTCAGTTTGGGGAATTCGTTGGTCACGCGATGGAAGAGCTGCGCGATCGCCGCCCGATCCGAGGCATCGCTGCGAAGGGTGGTCAGCGAAGGGTTATCGCGTGCAACCAGATCGAGCTTTGCCTGATCGCGCCCGGTGACGAGGACGGTGTTGTTGAGCGCCGCGAGCTGCCTGGCGAGTTCGAGGCCGATGCCCGAGGTGCCGCCCGTAATCAAGATCGTGTTGCCTGACATCTTCATAGTGCCCTCGCTTTGCGTCCAAAGGACGCGCTCTTTTAAATGTCACCTGTGAACACATTGTTGTCAATGGACACATACAATCGGCGCAGGAAGGCCGGCGGTGGCAGACTAGGAGGATGACCTCGAAAACACCGAAGCGCGCATATCACCACGGCAATCTTCGCGAGGCTGTGCTGCTGCGGGCGGTGGCGGTGCTGGAGAGCCGAGGAGCCGGCAGCGTGTCGCTGCGGGAGATCAGCCGCGAGCTCGATGTGAGCCACACCGCGCCGCGCCGCCATTTTCCAACCAAGCAGGCGCTGCTCGATGCGCTTGCGATCCATGGCTATGCGCAGCTGGGCGCGGCCCTGGCGCGTGCGACCGGAGATCGCGCGGGCGACTTCGAGACGCGGCTCAAGAAAGTGACGCATACGTTGGTGCGCTTCGCTCGGAAGCATCCGGCGCTGCTGGGCCATATGTTTCAGGCGAAGCACCAGCCGGCTGTGCCGAGCGCACTTCTGGAGGCGAGTGAGCGTGCTCTTGCGTCCGGCATCCGGCTGATTGCGGAGGCGCAGGAGACGGGGGATGTGGTCGCGGGCGATCCGGAGCTGCTGGCTCTGGTTCCGTTTGCTGCCGTGCAGGGGCTTATCGTGGTGTCGAACAAGGGATCTTTCAAGGGCGTTCCACTGGAGCGGTTGGTGGAGGATGCAACGCATCGCATTCTGGTCGGGCTGCGGCCAAGAGCTTAGAGCGCCGGCATCCGCGGGCCTGGCCAGGCTGGATCTAGCTGTCGAGCGGCTTGCGCGCAAAGAAGTAAAGGCTATACGCGAGCGCCGCGAAGGCAACGACGCTGACCCAGTCATGGTGCAGCGGATTGCTCTCGTGAAAGCGTGGAAGCGTGCGATCGAAGAAGTTTTCGTACAGCTTGACGACGACGCCAATCAGACCGACGATGCCGCCCGCGGCGATCAGGCCGGAGGCATAGAGTGAGCCGGGCGAGATCTCGCTCTCGGCATCGAGCGCCGGCGTGACTTCGGTCGGAATGGGCAGGCCGGTTGCGGGATCGACATGATCGGGGTTGGTGGGATTGAAGCCGGCGAAGGGAATCAGCTCCGGGTGCGCCTCAAGGAAGCCGGGCGGGATGCTATCCGTCCGCGCTGCCGTTTCTGCAAGGGCTGGCGCCGCAAGCCACGCAGCTCGCACGGCGAGGAACCGGTCGCGGTACGCCTGATGTGCCGCAGCACGTTCTCTCGCCGCATGCTGCAGCATCGCGCGATCCACCATCCAGCGCGCCACACCGCCGATGAAGATCGCCAGCGTCGTCGCGATCGAGAGATACGCGCCCACCGCAAATGTCAGCGAGCGCACGCCCAGCAGCTCCACCGCGATCACCAGCGCCACGCCCAGCAGCACCAGCGACCACGGCAGCCGGCGCGAGAGGATGCCATTGATCACCGTCGCCATCAGCCGGCCCTGCGGAGCCGCCGCCTTCTCCGAGCCGATGCCCTGAATCCACTGGACTTCAATCGCGCCCGTGGCCGGGTTATAGAGGTACTTGCCGTCTTCAAGCGTGCTCGCGCCGATGCTGTTCAGCAGCACGTAGCTGCTGGCCGAGGGCAGCTCTTCCTTGTGGGTCCTGCCCTGGCTGCCGGCCTCCGCCCGGCTGGTCAGCAGCACGTGATCCCGCGTGAAGTGACCCTTATCCTGCACGCCGCTCGGCAGCGCCGTGAGCGTGAGCGGAATGGGCCGCGGCAGCCTTTGAAAGACCTCGAGCCCGGTGTTCATCGCGTTCAGCGTCGCGCCGATCGAGAAGACGGAGACGATGACGCCAATCATGATCGCCAGCTGCTGCTTCCAGGGCGTCGCGCCAATCAGGTAGCCGGTCTTGAGGTCCTGCGCGGTGTCGCCTGCGTTCGAGGCCGCGATGCACACGATACCGCCGATGGTGATGGCGAGCGCGCCAAACGCCGGGGCGGTCCAGCCCTTGACCAGAAAGATCGCGGCCGTCGCCATCAGCGTTGCGATCGTCATGCCGGAGACGGGAGAGGCGCTTGACCCGACGATGCCGACGATGCGAGCGCTGACGGTTACAAAGAGAAAGCCGAAGACGACGACCAGCAGACTCGCGGCCAGGTTTGCCAGAGCGCCGACCTGCGCGCCGGGTACGGGATGGAACTCAAGAAAGACCCACAGCAGCACGACCAGCAGCACCGATCCACCCAGCACGGCGGAGGCCGGCAGATCGTGCTCCGTCCGCTTGGTAGTGGTGTTCGAGACCGTGGCGGCAGGGCCGTCTCTTCGTTTTGCCAGCGCAGAGCGAACGCCTGTCGCCAGCGCGCCGGCGATTGTGGGCAGGGTGCGGCAGAGCGTAATCAGCCCGGCCGCGGCGACGGCGCCCGCGCCCATCGGCCGCACGTAGGTCTTCCACAGATCGGACGGGCTCATGCCCGCAATCGGGCTGGTGCCCGGGTAGAGCGGGCCCGGCAGATGCGAGCCGAAGAAGTAGATCGCCGGCATCAGTACCAGCCAGGAAAACGCGCCGCCTGCCAGCAGAATAGCCGCCACGCGGATGCCGATGATGTAGCCGACGCCGAGGTACTCCGGCGTGACATCGGCGCGAATCGCAGCGCCCTTCAGCAGATGCTGCGTGCCGAGATCGGGCTGGTAGTCGGGCGTCGAGGGAAAGAGGCCGAAGAGGTTTTCGTTCTGCAGCAGCGTATACAGGCTGCCGAAGCCCAGACCGAAAAAGACGCGGGAGGCAAACGAGCCGCCGCGCTCGCCGGCTTCGAGCACATCCGCGCAGGCTGTGCCCTCGGGGTAGGTGAGCGTCTCATGCTCGTCAACGATCAGCTGTTTGCGCAGCGGGATCATGAAGAGCACGCCCAGCCAGCCGCCGAAGAGCGCCAGCGCGAAGATCCGGCTCGACTCGAGATCGAAGCCAAGAAAGATCAGCGCGGGCAGGGTGAAGATGACACCCGAAGCGATCGACTGGCCGGCGTTGCCGGTCGTCTGCACGATGTTGTTCTCAAGGATTGAGGCTTTGCCG
>CAXTJC010000121.1:0-7871 GCA_964244225.1 uncultured Acidobacteriaceae bacterium | reverse complement strand
GGCGATCGGTTGACAGCCGTTCCCGCGCGTCCGTGCGGCGCCTGCCCGGAGTGCAGCGCCGGCCTCTACGCCCAGTGTAGCGCCATCATCGCGCAGGGCTTCGATCCAAGAATGCCCGGCGCCTTCGCCGAATACTCCACCTGCATGGCTGGCCTGGCAATCAAGATTCCCGACATCCTCAGCGATAACGACGCCGCCATCATCGAGCCGCTCGCCGTCGGCCTGAACGCCTGGCGGACCGCGGAGATCAAGCCGGGCGCCAGCGTGCTCATTATCGGCGCCGGCGTCATCGGCCTGTCCGTGGCCAAGTGGGCAAAGTTCTTTGGCGCCGGAGACATTGCGATTAGCGAGATGGTGCCGGCACGCATCGCACGCACCCGCAGCGCAGGCGCGGATCTCGTTATCGATGCCACGCAGCACCCCGATCCCGTGGTCGCGTTCGAGCAGCAGACAGGCCGCAAGCCCACCGCTATCTTCGAGTGCGTCGGCCGCCCGATGATCGCCAAGCTGATCGCCATGGCTCCTTCCTACACGCAGCTCGTGATGGTTGGCACGGGCATGCAGCCGGAGAGCTTCACCGTGCTCTCGGCCGCTCTCAAGCGTCTTCGCATCACCTTTCCATTCGCCTACATTCCAAGCGACTTCCACTTCGTCGAGCGCATGCTGAGTGCCGACCGCGTCACAGTCGATGGCCTCGTAACCGACACCGTCAGCCTCGACGACGCACCCGCGATGTTCGAGAAGCTCGGCAAACCAAACGATCACGGCAAGGTCCTGATCACGCCCTGAGTTTCACCCCAACTCACGTAAGCAGACTTCGACAACCAGAGCTGCACGGCAGCCACGATTCACGGTCCAAAACGGAAGAGGGTAGGCAATCATGAGTGACACACATCTGCTGCGGCCACCGCAACGCTTCGCCGAGGCGCTGAAGCGACACGGCGTCGAGTACCTCTTCGGCCAGAGCAATCCGCCCGGCCTGACCATGGCCGCGGACGATCTGGGCATTCGCCAGATCGGCTACCGGCAGGAGAACGCCGGCACCTACATGGCGGATGGCTACGCCCGCGCAACCGGCCGGGTCCCCGTCGTCACGGCCCAGAATGGCCCTGCCGCCACCCTGCTCGTGCCCGGCCTCGCCGAGTGCCTCTCCGCCTCCGTGCCGATCGTCGCCCTGGTGCAGGATGTCGGTCCCGGCACCCGCGATCGCAACGCCTTCCAGGAGCTCGATCAGATGGCCCTCTTTGAGGGTGTCTCCAAGTGGACGCGGCGCGTCACCACCGCCGACCGCATCGAGGACTACGTAGACATGGCCTTTACCGCGGCCGCCAGCGGCCGGCCCGGACCAGCCGTCCTGCTGGTGTCCATGGAACTTCTGTTTGAGGCCGAGCAACGGCCTGTCTCTCCCCGCGCCCTCTCCCTTGGCCGCTACCCTCTCGACCGCACCCAGCCTGAAGACACGCGCATCACCCTGGCTGCGGAGCTGCTCGCCCGCGCCAAAGCACCTATCGTCTACGCCGGCGGCGGCGTCCTCGGATCAAGAGCACAGAAAGAGCTGCGCGCCCTGCAGGAGTTCGCCCATCTTCCAGTAGCCACCAGCACCATGGGCAAGGGCAGCGTCGATGAAACGCATCCGCTCTCGATGGGCGTCATCGGCTACTACATGGCGACGCGGGGCATGGCCAAATTCGTCAAGCCGCTCGTGACCGACGCCGATGTCGTCCTGCTCGTCGGCAACCGAACCAACCAGAACGGCACCGACTCCTGGAAGCTGCTGCCGCCCGGCGCGACATACATCCACATCGACATCGACCCACTCGAGATTGGTCGCAACTATGAGGCCGTGCGCCTCGTAGGCGACGCCAGGCTGACCCTGCGCGCCCTGCACGCCGCCATGGCCGCGCAGGATCTCAGCAAACGGCAGGCCGCGCGCGCAGGCATCATCAGCACGATCGCGGCAGCAAAATCGCAGCACCAGGAGGAGATCGCCGAGGTCACGCACTCGGACAAATCGCCAATCCGCCCAGAACGCTTCATGGCCGAGCTCGAAAAGCAGCTCTCCCCTAATCACATCGTGGTGGCGGACGCGAGCTTCTCCTCCATCTGGATCGCCAACTATCTCACCGCGAAGCTTGACAGGCGCTTTATTACGCCGCGCGGCCAGGCCGGCCTCGGCTGGGGCTTCCCGCTGGCTATGGGCGCAAAGATCGGCAGCCCGGAGCGGCCCGTCTTCTGCGTCGTCGGCGACGGCGGCTTCGGCCATGTCTGGGCGGAGCTCGAGACCGCCAAACGACACGGCGTCAAGGTAGTCGTAGCCGTCATGAACAACGCAGTCCTCGGCTATCAGAAGCACGCTGAGGACGCCGGCCTCGGCCGCCACACCAACGTCTGCGACTTCTGCCCCGTAGACCACGCAGCCATCGCCGAGGCCTGCGGGATCAAAGGCATACGCCTCGATCGCGCGCAGGACATCGCCGCCGTAATCCAGGCAGCGCTCGCCGCCGACGACTCCGTGCTGATCGACATCATCGCCGACCCTAACGCCATGCCGCCCGTGACCGCCTTCACCAGTCTGCCAAACTACTAATCCCGCAAGCGTCCCACCAGGAGAACTCTCGTGGAAACTCCAGCACCCTTCAGCCTTCGCGGCATGTCGATCTTCATCACCGGCGGCGCCTCCGGCATCGGCCTCGGAACCGTCCAGCGCTGCCTCCAGGAAGGCGCCCACGTCGTTATCGCCGACGTGCAGCAGCCCCCGCCGGCCATACTCGAAGGCGGAGCTATCTTCCTCGAAGTCGACGTCACCGATCGTGACAAAGTGATTGACGCCTTCAACCAGGCAGAGGCCGCGGTGGGCAAGCTCGACGTCATCATCCACAACGCGGGTAAACCTGGCAACGGCAAGCACCTCACCGACTCCGACGAAGATATCTTCGACGGTGTCGTCAACCTGAACCTCTACGGCACCTACTACATCCTCAAGTACGGCCCGGCGCACATGAAGGACGGCGGCTCCATCATCAACACCGCCTCGGTCGCCGGCCTGCAGCAGAACGAGGGCTTCTTCGACTACAGCGCCACCAAAGCCGCGCTCATCAGCATGACCAAAACCGCTGCCGTGGAGCTAGGCAGGCGAGGCATCCGCTGCAACGCGGTCGCCCCCGGGCCGGTGAAGACGCCGATGCTGCCGCCCGATCACATCCTCAACGCGCTTGCCAAAAACCTTTCCGCGCTCGGCCGTATCGCCCAGATCGACGATCTGGTCGGCGTTTACCACTTCCTCGCTAGCGATCAAAGCCGGTACATCACCGGCCAGACCATCATCGTGGACGGCGGCCGGCTCGCCGGCTTTCGAACAGAGGTCTTGGGCCGCCTAGCCGGCTAAGCTCGCCGTCCATCGAGTTGTCATCCTTCGCGGAGCGGAGGATCCGCTGCTATGTTGCCTTTCACCCGCATTTTGCTTGTCATCCCCGAATGGAACTCTGGTTGTTATTCCTGAAGGGGATCTGCGTCGCTTTATTGGTTCTCATCCTGCAGGGATCTGCTTTTGTATCTCCTGCATCGGGTCGCCTAATAAAATGCCCTCTCAACAAGAGAGGGCATTTACGCTTTTCGATGCAAATGCACTAACCAGCCGGAGTCTCCCCAATCAGTTCCGCCGTCTGCTTGGATGGTGATACAAACGCGTCGAAGTGCGGTCCCTCGCCCCGAACAACCACGCCACGCTGGTTCGAGAACTCCCGGAAGCCATCTTCGCCATGATGGCGGCCCATCCCACTCATACCAACACCGCCAAATCCCAGCGCCTTCAGGCCGGCCTGGATAGCCGCCGCATTCACCGCGGCACCGCCCGATACCGTCTCCGCCAGAATGTGGTCAATGGTCGCGACATCGTCACCGAAGACATACACCCCCAGCGGCCTGTCGCCCGCGTTAATGCGATCAATCACCTGATCGACCGCGTCATAAGGCACCACTGGCACGATCGGCCCAAAGATCTCCTCCTGCATGATGCGCAGGTCGGCCGCCGGATCGAGCACCAGCGAAATCGGCATCTGGCGGCTGCCCGATCCGGCTCCGTCTTCTTCCTCAAGCGTCACAACCCGCGCTCCACGCTGCTTCGCCTGGTCCAGCAGGTCGGAGATCCGGCTCATATGGCGATCCGAGATAATGCCGGTGCACTCTGCCGACCGGGAGTAGCCAGGTGCGACCTGCGCCATAAAGCCCGTCGCAATCTGGGCAAATAAATCCAGGTCCGCGCGTGGCACAAAGCAATGATCAACCGAGACGCACATCTGACCGTTCTTGATCATCTTCACCCCGATCACATTGCCGACCGTCTCAGGTGTAACGCTGCCGGGCAGCAGAATAGCCGGGCACTTGCCGCCTAGCTCGAGCGTCACCGGCGTAAGATTCTGGGCCGCGGCCGCCATCACCTGCCGCCCCACGTTCGAGCTGCCCGTGTAGAGCAGATGATCCCACGGCATCGCCGTAAACGCGCGCGCCAGCTCAAGTCCACCCACAGCCACGTAGACGAGATCGGGCGGGAAGGTCGCGGAGATCATCTCCTGCATCAACGCGGCGCAGGCAGGCGTAAACTCAGACGGCTTCAGCATCACCCGATTCCCGGCCGCAAGCATATCCACCAGCGGACCAATGCCGATCTCAAACGGAAAGTTCCACGGAACAATGTTCCCGACGACACCCTTCGGCTGGCTCTTCACAAAGGCGCGCAGCACACCCGCATAGGCGGCATCCACCTCGCGCGGCATCGGCCGCATCCAGTCTTCAAGGTGTGCCAGCGCGTACTCGGCCCGTTTGGAGACCGCCAAAACCTCAAGCGCCTCGGTCGCGGCCGAAGGATGCACGCCGAAGTCTGCAGTCAGCGCCGCGCCGATGCGCTCGCGGTTATCCAGCATCATGGGGATGATGCGTTCAAGGCGCTCCCGCCGCACGGCCAGACTCGGCTGGCGATCCGCCGCAAAGGCCCGGCGCTGCACGTCAAACGCCACGCGTAACTGGTCAATCGATGCCGCATCCCCGTCGCTTGTGGCATCCACTTGCGTCGTCTTCTCCGCTTCCAACAATGACATGATCTTCCTCACAGGGGCGTATGGCCGTCTTTTCAGCGCGATCCGGATTGATCGCGCGCAGAATTCAGCCGAGCCGTACCCGGAGACTTTCTACATGACTGTCCGGTCAATTAGCAAGTAGAAATAGTTTTGCCCCAGCACGCTAAACCTCTGCTCTCTAAACCCGGGAAGAACCAGCTTCAGCCAGTTCTTCGGCGCATCAGTCGACAGCGGCCAGCAGAGGGCAAGACAGTAGAGAATGCTTCAGCAAAGCACCCACTCCTCTGGGATAACGTTACTTTCCTGACTTGGCTGAAGATGGTGTTATCGCAAGGGCGTAACAACACTAACCAGGCGTGCTCGTGTACCCACGGAGCTACTGGAAAAGATCAAAATTTAGCGGCACTTGAAAAAGAAGGTGACAGGTGCAGTACCGTGTGTATATCTTACCGATCGGTTAGTAAACGCGTTTGATAGCTCCGCGAAAGTGAACAACCGGCTCACGTGCTAGAAATCGAACCGCAGTCGAACGATCGAAGAACATGCGATGAAGAGCCTCGCAAGTCGCGTAACGCTCCGCAAAGGAAGCCCTGCCAGGCTGCACACTTCGGCCAATGGTCACAGCTTCGAGTCTCGAGAGACTACCGCTCTGTAACACCACGGTTCGAAGCAGGATTACGGCATCCAGGGCAGACTTTTCCGAATAAAAGGGCCTCACGACGCGGTATATCCGTGCAATCTATGAAACTGCAAACTAAACAAGAATCGGGAAAATTATGATCGTAAAGTGGCCGGCTGCAACAATCCAAAAAAATAACACTAAGACCGCGAAAGCATGGCTTGACTGTGCAAACGTGAGCCGATGGTTTTCACTCTTTCTTGTCGCTGGTTTACTGGTTGCTCCCGCCTGGGGGCAGACCGGCTATTCAACGGGAACAATCCGCGGAACCGTAGCCGATGCACAAGGCGCCCTTATCCCGAACGCCACGGTGACGGTGACAAGTCCCAGCACAGGCGTGAAACGGTCCGTCACGACCTCACCTGAAGGGGCTTACCAGATTCCAACCCTGAATCCGGGAACGTACAAGATTGAGATCGAGGGAACAGGTTTCAACAAACTAGTCGTTGAGGAATTAGAGGTCACTGTCGGACAAGTAATGGAGTATGACGCCCATCTGAAGATCGGCTCCTCCACCACCGTCGAAGTTAACGGAAACTCGACACCGCTTATTGACACGGCACAGGTGCAACAGGCGAACACGATCGACAGCCGCCAGGAGATCAATCTCCCCAATCTATCCCGGAACTACGCTGCGACTATTTATACCGTGCCGGGGGTAACTGATTCCGCCGCGCCGCAGGCGCAGGATGCAGCCATCGGCACCGGCTATCAAGCCTCAGGATTCTCGATCGGCGGCGGCAATGGGCGTCAGAACCTGTTCACCATCGATGGCGGTGAAAACGATGCGGGTTCGGGTGCGCAGCGCGTTCCGCACGTGCCTCAGGACTCTGTACAAGAGTTTCAGGTTAATCGCAACGGCTTCGATGCGGAGTTCGGCTTCACCGTCGGATCGGCAATCAACGTCATCACCCGCAGCGGCACAAACAAATATCACGGCAGCGCCTTCGGCTACTTCCACAATCACTCGACCGATGCTGTGAACTACTTCAACAGCTTCGGCCCGACCGCCGGCACCAGACCTTTTGAGCAAAGCGCCATCTTTGGCGGTTCCGTCGGTGGCCCGATCAAGAAGGACAAGCTCTTCTTCTTCACCTCCTACGAGCGGCAGAAGCTCGACAGCGCAGTCACAGTAAACCTGATTGATACCGCAGCAGCGCAGGGCCTCAACGCCCAGACCAATGGCTTCAACGGAACATCCTGCCCGGCGCCGGTGACACAACTCTGCTACCTCACGCAGCTGGCCCAGACCGGTGGTCCAATAGCACCCCTTGGTCAAGGCCTTCTAGCCTCAAGCGTATTCACGCCCATCCGCGATCCTCTTTATAGCGCCCTGATCACCCCCAACAGCGGCACCTTCGATGGCAATGCGAACAGCGGCGCGCCGCAGGCAGCGCCTAACCAAAACGGCCGTTACAACAACTGGGTCAGCCGCCTCGATTACCAACCTAATCAGGCCAACTCCATCAGTCTGCGGTTCTCGCTCACCCGCGAAACCAACAGCGTCATAGGGGCAGACGGTGTGCCGCGATATACCTCAGTAAACTTGGTTAGCGGCGACCAGACCATCACCGGCTCCTGGAATCACGTCTTCAGCCCCAATCTGGTCAACACGGTACGCATCCAGGTGGTCCCACAAAATAGTGTGACGTCGAACACGCCCCATGGCGGAGCCGAGTTCGATCTGGGCAGCCTTGGCATCGTGGGAACGCCTTTTGATTTCCCTTACAACCAGAGACAGAATCAATACCAGTTCGACGACGACCTTGCCTTGACTAAAGGCGCGCACAATCTGAAGTTTGGGTTCTCCTATCGCCCGGTCCAGTACAACGTCAATCAGGCGTTTCTATTTGGCGGGCAGTATCAGTATTTCGATGGAGCCATTCCGCTTTCTACGATCGCCGCAGCGAACCTACCCGCGGCAGCAGTACCGTTGCTGACACAATTCAATCAAATCAATGGGTATGGAGCAGCAAGTCCAGCCTCGACCAACCTGACCGGCTCGCAGCTGTACGTTGCCGGCCTGCCCCTGGCAGTGCTGCAAGGCCTCGGAAACGGGCAGTACAACGCAACCACCAATCCCGCAGGCTTGTACGCCCAGGACTCCTGGAAGATCTCGC
>CAXTJC010000120.1:0-7965 GCA_964244225.1 uncultured Acidobacteriaceae bacterium | reverse complement strand
GGTGGAGTGGATCAGCCTGCGGCGGAGCTCGTCGAGATGCTCCATCAGGCTCATGCCGGGCAGGTCGGCGCGATCGGAGACGGCCTGACGGACGTTATCGATGACGTCAGCCATGATGGACCGTCCCGGAGTTCACCTCTGCCTCGGCGACAGGGGCCGTGGGCGCTTGCGGAATGGAGTCGAACGCCTGGGCGACGCCGGAGTGGGTGCGACCGATCGGCAGACCGGTGGCGGGCGGCATCATGTTGAGGTCGCCGGAGGTTGCAATGGGCAGGGGCGCCGCGGGCGGGATGGCTTCAGTCTCGTGGCGATAGCGGTCGGGCGGGGCAGGGGTTGGGTCCGGAATCGGCTCAGGCGTGACCTCCAGCGCGATGCTGTGCTCGGGAATCTGCGGCTCTGGTGTAGTGGTTCCGGAGAGGATCTCAGGGACGGGAGCCGGGCCGGAGAGCTTTTCGTGGGGATGCGCTTCGATCGCATTTGTTGCGTCCGCGGGTTCGTTCACCACGCTCATTGTGGCGGCGGGCAGCTCCGCGGTGGAGGCGGGTGCGGCGGCTTCGATGGCGGCGATCTGCTTCTGCCGTTCGGCCTGCTCAGAGACGCGGAGCTCGTCTTCCATCTGCATGCGGAAGTCGTTCGAGGCGCGGCGGAACTCGCCCATCAACTTGCCGATCTGGCGGGCAAGCTCGGGAAGCTTCTTGGGACCAAAGAGTAGGAGCGCGATAAAGAAGATGACGGCGCTGTCCTGAAAGCTCATAGAGGAACCATGATACGGGGTCGATCGAGGGTGGACAAATGGGATCGGTCGAGAGGTCACAGTACCGGATCCATTGCTGTTGCTGGTGCGGTGGTCTGCATTCACAACGGGTAGTCAGCCGGGAGGTGGCGTAGCAGGTCGCGGCTGTCGTGCAGGATACGTCCGATTTCGATACCGGTCGATCGAATGCGATACAGGATGAAGTGCCGCGGAGCTTTTACGCGCTTGCTTGGCACGCTGCTGCGGCTTAGAGCCAGGTGATAGGTTCGTGCGCTGTGCTCCAACTCAGGACGTGCCCTGCTGCCAGGCCGCTCGGGATCGCTCGTCAGATCTCGCAGAGCATGGATGAGCAACTCACGATACCGCTGTGAGGCATCACGGCCGAATTTTTGAAGGCTCCAGAGCAGGATGTCGCGGATGTCCTGACGGGCAGCCGGAGAGAGAACAATCTGGTGGGAGGCGTTCGGCTTAGCCACGCCGATTGGCGGCTAGAGATTCGCCAGTCTGGTCGATAAATGCTGCCAGATCCTCTATCGAATCAAATTCGACGCCCTGGGCACGATCGAGAGCCGAAAAGCTGTCTTGGGCAGCAGAGCGGAGCCAGTCCAGTTTTGCCTGGTCTTCGGCCTCACGCTGTTCCAGAAGTCGCAGACCCTCGCGTACAACCTCGCTGGCATTGCTGAAGCGGCCGGAGCTGATGCCGCCGTTAATGAAGTCGTCAAAGTGATTTGTGAGGTTAACGTTGCGGGTGGGCATGGGTTCCTCTTCACTTAACCTAGAATATATTGGCAATTATTGCCACTAAAAACGAACCACGTTTGAAAAGAACCAAGACGGTTAGAACTGTTATCGTCCGGCTGGTCGCTTGTTGAGATGCGCTTTGTATTCCAATCAAAGGGTTTGATTCAGTCTGGGCAGATGGCACGTCTAAACTGAAAATAGAGTTTGAGGTCAGGCCCATGAAGAAGACGTTCACGATCGGGGAGGTACAGACGCTGCTGCCAGTGCTGGAGGCGCTGATGCTGCGGGCGCAGCAGGCAGGGTTGAAGGCGGGCGAGCTGGGAGCGGAGCTGGAGGAGCTGCGGCAGCGAATCTTTGTGAGCGGCGGGATGCATGTGGATGTTGTGGATGTGGCGCAGCAGCGGTCGCAGCAGACGGCGGCGATCGATGAGGCGAAGGCGACGGTGGCCGAGATCGAGGAGATCGGCGCCAAGCTGCACGATCTGGGCGAGGGGCTGCTCGATCTGCCGTACCGCTTGGATGGCCGCGAGGTGATGCTGTGCTGGAAGATTGGCGAGCTGACGGTGGGGCACTGGCATGAGGAAGAGGAGGAGCCGGCCGAGCGATTGCCGATCGACGAGCACTTCGGGCGTGGCGAGCGGGAACGGCTCAACTGACTCTGGCGCTGGATATGGGGCCGGCTAAACACTCGAATAGCCTGAGATGACGCGGAAGCGAGGACGAAGACGCATGCAACGGGAGAGAGCGGCGAGGTTCGGGCGGCGATCGATGCTAGGGGGAATCCTGCTCTCCGGCCTGCTGGGAGTTATCGGCTGCGGAAATTTCTTTACCGGCAACACCACTACCGGAACGGGAACGGGAACAGGGACCGGAACGGGCACGGGGCCAAGCTCCGGGGTCAATCGCGTGTATGTCCTGGCCGGAACCGCGCAGACGATCAGCGGCTTTACGATTGGCACGGGAACCCTGACGGCGGTGCCCGGAAACCCACTCTCTGTGGGTTTTGCACCGCAGGCTGCGGTTATCACGCCGGGGGGTAAGTACCTGTATGTGGCGGGGCCAGGCACCATTAGCGTGTATGCCGTCGCGGCCGACGGCTCCCTCAGCTCGACGAATGCGGGAACGATCGCCACGGTAGCCGCGCTGGCGATCTCGCCAGATGGGCAGTGGATGTTCGGCCTGGACACGCTGAGCCAGGTTCTCGACGAGTGGAAGCTCAATGCGGATGGCACTTTGACCACGCAGACGCCGATCTCCTATACGCCTGCCGGGGGCGCGCTTGCGCCGCGAGCCCTGACAGTGGCTGCCTCCGGCGCGCTGATCTACGCCGCGCTCGGGACTGCGGGTGTGGTGGACTTCAGCCTGGATACAGCGACTGGCGCGTCACTTCCGTTGAAGGCATTGCCTCCGCTGGATACGCAGACCAGTGACAGTGCGCTTGCGGTGAGCGCCGACAGCACACTGCTGTATGTGGCGCGAAGCGGGACCAGCGGCGGCCTCAGCGTGTACACCACCGGGACGGACGGCTCGCTCACCGGGGTCACGGGATCACCGTATGCTCTTGGGGCTGGCGCGTCCTTGATTGCCCTTGGGGGTTCGGGGAGGTATGTCTACGTGGCAAACCGATCGGACTCGACGATCTCCGGATTCCTGATCGGCGTGGGCGGCGTTCTCAGTCCGCTGACCGGGTCTCCGTTCGCCGCCGGCTCCGGAGTCTCTTCGATCGGGTTCGATACGACCAGCTCCTATCTCCTTGCAGCCGCGCAGAACGGATCTCCGGACCTGGCGATGTATGGGCTGGATGCGACGGTTCCAGGCAAGCTGAACTCGGTCGCCACGACGGCTGTGGGGACTGCGCCGACGGGCGCTTCGCTGGTTGTTCTGACGCGCTGACCTGGATGCGGTGTGCGCTGCGCGGGATGCGTTGTCGAGCGGTGTACGGCTGGGTGTCCGCGGAGAGAATGCGCTCGCGTCTCGCTATGATGGAGGGGACGGCCCGCTGGCCGGGTGGATGGGCCGCGCAATCGACGCACAACGACAGATGAGGAAGGGCTGGAGCCAAAGGGGACTGAGGCCGGTGACGGCAGCGGCTGCCATGGCTCTGCTTTTGTTGACGGCCTTGATCCTGCTGACGGCTCTGCTTTTGCTGACCGCTGGATGCTCGCGGCTGCGGTCTAAACCCTCAGAAAACTATGTTTACGTGGACGCCAAGCAGGCGTTTCTGCGGGATCGTGTCGCGGCTGTCTCCAACCGCACAGGAACGGTGAGCAATGGCGACCGGCTGGAGGTGATGGAGCACGGACGGCGCTTTCTGCGGGTCAAGACCGACAAGGGCGTGACGGGCTGGATCGACGAGAAGGCGGTGGTGCCGCAGAGCGTGTATGACGCCTTCGACGCGCTGAAGCGGCAGTTCGCCTTTCAGGTTCCTGTGGCCTCGGCCGTGGTTCGCGATGAGGTGTATCTGCACGCCAAGCCCGGCCGCGACACGGACAAGCTCTTTCGGCTGAGCGAAGGCGACAAGCTGAAGCTGCTGCGGCGCGCGACGCTGGAGAAGGCTCTGCCGCCAGGACAGAAGGTGCCCGCTCCTACGCCGGTACTGCGCCGAGCGAAGAAGGCGAAGGGCAAGGAGGAGCCCGACGTCGACCCAAATGCGCCGGTGCCGCCGCCCATGGAGGATTGGTGGCTGGTGCGGCTGCAGGACGGCCGGACAGGCTGGCTGCTGAGCCGCATGATGGATGTGGATGCACCGGACACGCTGACCCGCTACTCCGAAGGGCAGCGCTTTGTGGGTGCGTATGTGCTCCGCACCATTGATGACCCTGAGGCTCCCATGGACGACAAGAACGTGCCCGAGTGGGTAACGGTGCTGAGCCCGTACAAGTCCGGTCTGCCGTATGACTTCGACCAGGTTCGGGTCTTTATCTGGAATGCCAAGAAGCATCGCTACGAGACGGGTTTCCGGCAGAAGAATATCGCGGGCTTTCTGCCGGTTGAGGTCAAGATTGCGCGCGATCCCGCAGGCAAGACACCGCAGATGAGTGAACCGGCGCCGACCTTCACGTATCGTGTGCTGCCGGCCGATGCGCCGGCGGCGAGTCCGGATCCGGTGACCGGAGCAGTGATCGCGCCGCGAACGATTGCCAAGACCTATCGGTTGGAGGGGAACATTACGCGCAGGCTGCTGCCGCCGAATACGCAGGCGCCCGATGAGTTTCATCCGTATCCTGTGCCGGAGAAGCGAGTAAAGAGTCGGCACTAAGCGTGACGCTCGGCAAGCTGCGGCATTGAAGCGTCTGCGCCGTTGTAGAAGTCTGCGATGGCACGCACTACATCTGCCTGCTCGTCCTCGCGTAGCTCCGGAAAGATCGGCAGCGCGAGCACTTCGGCGGCGGCGCGCTCGCTTTCGGGCAGTGGAGTCGACCCAAGGTCTAGGTGAGCCAGGGCCTGCTGGCGGTGGAGCGGAATGGGGTAGTAGACCTCGCTCGCGATGCCCTGTAGCGCGAGATACTGGCGCAACTCATCGCGGTTTGGGATGCGCAGGACGTACTGGTGAAAGACGTGGGTGGCGCGGGGATCGGTGAAGGGAAGAACGATCCCGTCAGCGATCGAGGTGCTGCCGGCGGGGGCGGCCAGACCGGTCTCCTGGAGCAGCCGGTCATAGATCAAGGCAACGGCCCGGCGGCGGCGATTCCACTCCGGCAGGTAGCGCAGCTTGATCTCAAGGATGGCGGCCTGCACGGAGTCGAGTCGCGAGTTCCAGCCGACCTCGTCATGGGCGTAGCGTCTGCGCATGCCGTGGGCGCGCAGCATGCGGGTGCGTTCGAGCAGCTCGGGATCGGCGGTTGTGACCAGGCCTGCGTCGCCGGCGGCGCTGAGGTTCTTGGTCGGGTAGAAGCTGAAGGCGGCCGCATCGCCGAGCGAGCCCGCGGGATGTCCGCGCCACTCCGCTCCAAAGGCCTGCGCGGCATCCTCGATGAGCAGGAGATCGCGGCGGCGGCAGAGAGCGCCGAGCGCGTCCATGTCGGCGCACTGTCCATAGAGGTGAACGGGCATGACGGCACGCACCCGCACCGCGGGGTTTTGCTCCTGCGCATGGGCGATCGCCGCTTCGACGGCGTCGGCCGAGAGATTGTAGGTGTGCGGGTCGATGTCTGCGAGCAGCGGCGTCGCGCCGGCCCGCAGAATGCTGCTTACGGTGGCAAAGAAGCTGAAGGGCGTAGTGACCACAGCATCACCCGGGCCGATGCGGGCAGCGGCGAGCGCGAGCCAGAGGGCATCAGTTCCACTGGCGCAGCCGGCCGCGGCGGGAACACCGCAGGCTTTGGCCGCGGCGGCTTCAAACCGTTCGACGGCTGGTCCAAGGATCAGCGCCTGCGAGTCGAGGACCTGTTCTACGGCGCTAAGAATCTCCTCGCGGATGCCGGCGAACTGGCGGGCGAGATCGAGCATGGGGATGCGGGCAGGCACTTGAACATGATAGAGCTTTCAAGTCTCGCTCTGGCGTCGGCAGTGGAATGCTGCCGAAAACGCGTCGGCAATCATGCCGTGCGAGGCAAATTGTTCGCCCGACATTGAAAAAAGTTCTGCCGGACCGTATGGTTGGGCCACTGGGTGCAAACAAACCAGGACACATGTCGTCTCACAGAGAAGAACGGTTTCCCGTTGAAGTCAGGACGGGTCGACAGGAATGACTCGCGGGAAACGCGGGCAAGCAGTGGAAGAGGAGATCGGCCTACAATGGAATCGAAGCCGGCACAGAACATTCAGGATACCTTTCTCAATACGGTACGCAAGGACAAGAGTCCGATCACGATCTACCTCGTGAGTGGCGTGAAGTTGACAGGCCGTATTCGATCCTTTGATAAATATTCGGTCCTGCTCGAGAACAACAGCCAGGAGCAGCTGATTTTCAAGCACGCCATCTCGACGGTTGTAAGCGGCAGGGCTCCTCATAGCGACGGCAGAAGCGCGCCGCACGGGGCAGCCACGGCACAGGGCGAGACGCCCCAGAGCGGTGTCTCCGGATCGCCCGTTACCGGCACGCCTGGTGGCGCGGCGGGGCTTCAGCAGCAGGGTGGTCAGGGAGTTTGAAAGCCGCGAGCAGGTGGAAGGCCGGGAGCTACCTGGACAAAGCGCCCACTCAGGACGTTCCGCATACGTTGTACGCAGCCGACAGGCCATTTCAGCCAGCGCGTAAAAACGCCGGCGACGCCCGAGAGCGCGCGGTGCTGGTCAGTGTTACATTTTCGCGGGAGCGACGGCATCTGCCTTCCTCGGCGAGGCTGGCGCGTAGTGCCGCATCCCTTACGGCTGACGGAGAGCAGGATCCGTTGGAGATAGGAGACGCGCCATCTGCCGTCTCCGCACGGGAACAAGGACACGTTAACACTTCAGGCGAGGACGCTGCCGCGGCCGAGTTCGAGGAGTTGGCTCGCAGCGCGGGGGCAGAGGTTGTCACTACCCTGCATCAGCGGCGGGCTCGGGCGGACGCGGCCACGCTGGTGGGTCCGGGCAAGGTTGAGGAGATTGAAGCGGTTGTGCTCTCATCGAGTGCCGACCTAGTGCTGTTCAACCATGACCTGACGCCTTCGCAGCAGCGCAATCTTGAAGCCAAGCTGCCCTGCCGGGTGATTGACCGCACGCAACTCATCCTGGACATCTTTGCGCGGCACGCCCGGTCGCGTGAGGGGCAGTTGCAGGTAGAGCTGGCGCAGCTTGAATACCAACTGCCCCGGCTCGCAGGCCGCGGTAAGACGATGAGCCAGCTGGGCGGCGGCATCGGAACCCGCGGGCCGGGAGAGACGCAGCTCGAAACCGATCGCCGGCGCATCAACGAACGGATCGACCGGGTGCGTGAGCATCTGGAGGGAGTTCGCCTGATTCGCCGGCAGCAGCGAGGCCGGCGCGAGGGCGTTCCGGTGCCGGTGGTCGCTCTGGTCGGCTATACCAACGCAGGCAAGAGCACGCTTTTCAACGCGCTGACGGAGGCGGGCGTGCTTGAGAGCTCGCGCATGTTCGCGACGCTCGATACCAAGCTGCGCCAGTTGAGGCTGCCCTCGCGACGGAAGGTGCTGCTCTCGGATACGGTCGGGTTTATCGCCGATCTGCCGCACGGTCTGGTAACTAGCTTTCGGGCAACGCTCGAAGAGGTGGAACGCGCCGAGCTGCTGCTGCATGTGCAGGACGCAGCCAGTCCGACGCGCGAGGAGCAGCGCCGGGAGGTGCTGAAGGTACTGGCGGAGCTGCAGATCGCGGAGACTCCGGTGCTTGATGTTCTCAACAAGGTGGATCTGGTTGCTGACCTGAAGACGGCGATCGGACCGGGCGAGATCGCTGTCTCCGGCCTGCGGCGCACCGGGCTTGACGATCTGCTGCGGGCCATCGATGCCGCTCTGGTCGAGGATCCGCTGCTGGAGATCGAGATGCGGGTTCCGCAGTCAGACGGCCGTACCATGGCAGCCATTGAGGCC
>CAXTJC010000119.1:0-8085 GCA_964244225.1 uncultured Acidobacteriaceae bacterium | reverse complement strand
TCGCCGCCGAAAGGATTTCGCCACGCCGGCTGTCTTTACGAGATGCGCTGATCCGCAAGCCGCCGGCGTCGAAGATAGAATGCGCCACTTCCTGCCAGGAGCCCGGCAAGGAGCGTAGTCGGCAGGCTGCTTGCGGTATGCGGCAGACGGTCGATGACCGGCTTCGGCGGCTTGTTGCTGGCCACCTGCTGCATCTTCTCAGCCTTGATGGTGGGCGCCGTGTCCGTAGGCCCGACGGTCGAGGACGACAGCAGCCAGAGGGTCACAATCTCCATATCCTCTTTGGAAAGACCGCTTACCTCCGCGGGTCGACCTTCGGACGCCGGATCAATCGCAGGTACCTTGCTGTCATTCAGCTTCGCAAGCGCCACGGCATCGGCCTTCGGATACACAAACTCAAGAGCCGGCGTGCTGCTGCCAAAGGTGAAGCCACGCAGCGCCGATCCCCCGTCAGGTCCGGCGGTCCAGGTGACCGCGCCGGTCTTTCCCGCGCTCTTGATCTTCGGGTCCTGCACGCTGATAAACGTAGAATGCTGGCTGCCGGCAGCATCATCAATGCGGACGATGTAGCGGTCCTGCAGGTGGTCCAGTACCTTGATCGAATACGATCCCGGCTGCAGCGTCATACCCGGGACCAGAGTCTGCTGTGAGACAGTGAAGTTAGCCGAGGGTTGTTCGGAACCCGAAGCGAGCAGGGGAAGCGGAAGGGCCAGGGCAAGAGCCAAAGGAACGATCGGTACAGCGCGCATAGTTTCTCCTTAGTCAGTGGCGGGGAGTACCAGAACTCAACCTGCAGAGCGCCTGGCTTCTATTCTTCAGGCTTCTTGCTCTTAGGATGCGCCAGGTGGTCCATCTTAGGCACAAGGACGTTCTAACTCAACCACTCTCTGGTAACTCTTAGCCGATCACCCTAGTGGCGCATCCGTTATCCCCGCCCGGAGCCCCTACCCGGCCCAGCACCCTGCCGTCTACGGATACAGACGCTGTACAGTCCATCCCTCATCGTGCCGCGAAAACAGAAACCGATCGTGCAGGCGATCCGGACCGTCCTTCCAGAACTCCATGCGGAGCGGATACAGGCAGTAGCCGCGCCAGTACTCCGGCCTTGGCACCTCGCCGGGGTGCTTCTCATCGAACTCCCGCACCTGCGTCTCCAGGATCTCCCGGCTCTCAAGCGGCCTGCTCTGCGCGGAAACAGCCGCCCCGAGCTGGCTGCGGCGCGAGCGGCTATGAAAGTAGTCGTCCACATCTTTGCCGGGCATATCCCGTACCGTCCCCTCCAGCCGAATCTGCCGCCGAAGGCTCTTCCAGTGAAAACACATGGCCGCCTGCGGATTCGTCGCCAGCTGCAACCCCTTCTCACTGCCATCATTGGTGAAGAAGCAGAACCCACCCTCGGAGGCGCCCTTCATCAGCACCATGCGGACACTCGGCATGCCATCGCTGCCGGCTGTCGCCAGCGCCACCGCGTTTGGGTCGTTTGCTTCACTGGCTTCCGCTTCCTTCATCCATTCCTGGAAGAGCGCGAGCGGGTCAGAGGAAGTAATGTCTTGGTCGTCCATGATTCGAGGATAGATGCTGGGCCTATAGGTACGGCACACCGCTTAACGACCCCATGCAACTCGCACCAGGTCCTTGCGGTCAGACCAACACCCATTCTTGCCGGGGCCGCTCAGCCGGTTGCCGCGGCAAATAAATCGTCAGTCGCCATGACTACCTGGGGCTCGGCGGCCGCGGCCAGGCTGTAGAACTCATACTGCCCGTGCTCGCGAAAGAAGCTCTCCGTCCGCTCCATCAGCGGCGCCTGCGAGACATGCGCACGGAAGGCCTCCATCTTGCGCGCCAGCACGCCCGAGACATCCAGGCGAACGCTCCACGGGGAGGGAAGCGGCTGCTGCCGGTCCGGAAGGAAGATATTTGTCGTCAGGGTGTAGAGACGCTGCGGCTGAAACGCCCGGGCAAGCTCGGGATAGCGCCGCTCCCGCCCGCTCCAATGGAAGGCAGCAGAGGTCAGGGCCGAGACCATCATGTGGTCGGCGTGTGTGTTGAGCGCCCCATCCGCCCCGAAGGTCAACACCAGCTCCGGCTGAAACCGCCGCATGCGCTCCACGATACGACCGGCGACACGCGGGAACTCTTCAAACTCCAGCCGGCCGTCCTGGTAGTCCAGCAGCTCGCGATGCTTGACTCCCAGCACCGCGCAGGAGGCGGCGAACTCCGCGCGCCGCATGCGCCCCAGCTCTTCGCCGTTCTCGGCAGTTCCGCGCGCGGTCGCCGCCTGTCCATCCGTCAGACACAGCACATAGGTCTCGATGCCTCGATCCGCCGCCAGCGCCAGCGCTCCGCCAAAGGCAAAGCATTCATCGTCCGGGTGCGCGACGACGCACATCAGCTTCACGCCCACTCGTGTTCTCCCGTGATCGTCCCGAACTCTGGGCCGGACTCCAGATCCGCCTCATCGAACAGAATCTCCAGCGGCGACAAGCTCTCATCGAGAAACTCCGGATCGACATTCGCCGCGGCCATCTCTGCGGCTAGATCGACTGCCTCCGGATTCGCCGCCGCAACCGGAGCAAAGCTCTTACGATGCAGAGCGCACGGCCCATGCAGCTTGAGCGCGCGGCGATGCTCCGGCGTCGCATACCCTTTGTGCGAAGCCAGGCCGTACTGTGGATGCAGCAGGTCCAGGTCGCGCATAAGCTGATCGCGATGAACCTTTGCAACCACGGACGCGGCCGCGATCGAAAGACTCAGGGCATCGCCGTAGAACAGCTTGGTCTGGGCGCAGCTGTGATCCACCCGCATGGCATCGATCAGCAGATGATCGGGTGCAACCGCCAGCGAGGTCACAGCCAGCAGCATCGCCCGGCGTGTCGCTTGATAGATATTTACTAGGTCGATCGTCCGCGCATCCACCTCAGCCACGCTGACCGCAACAGCCATCCTGCGAATGCGCTTGTCGAGCCGCTCGCGATCCTCACGCGTCATCTGCTTGGAGTCTTTGAGCCCCGCCTTCGCCAGATGCGCTATACGCACCGGCAGGATCACGGCCGCCGCGACCACCGGCCCGAACAGCGCTCCCCGGCCAACCTCATCCACACCGGCGATCTGCCTGTAGCCGCAGTACCGTAGCGCCTGTTCCGGTGCATCCGAGCAGATCAGCTGCTTCAGCATGCGCTGCTTCTCGGTTGCCCGGGTCACCGCCTGCGCAGCGGCAGCCTTCGCCTTCAGAGTCTTTCGCGAGCCCGTACCGGCTTTTGACGTCTTTGCAGCCATTTCTTCCCTGAGTTTATATCGACATTCGGGGCGGAAAACGCGGTCGGAACTTGCTGGACGAGCAGACAAAGACCCCGGCCGAAGCCAGGGTCTCAAATCACAGAGGAGGGAAAGGCTAAACGGCGCGCGCCACTTCACGCAGGCGAGCCGCCTTGCCGCGCAGGCCACGCAGATAGAACAGCTTGGCCCGGCGAACCTGGAAGGACCGAATCTTCTCGACTTTATCGACAACCTTGGAGTTGTACGGGAAGATGCGTTCGACGCCCTGGCCGAAGCTCATCTTGCGAACCGTAAAGGTGCCCTGCGGCCCCTTGCGCGAGGAGATCACCAGGCCCTCAAAGGCCTGAAGACGCTCCTTCTCGCCTTCCTTGATCTTTACCTGAACACGAATCGTATCGCCCGGAGCGAACGCGGGGAGGTCGGTCCGCTCAAGTTTAGCGGCCAGCTTCTGCATAATTGGATTGATCGACATGACACAACTTTCCCACAAATTTCTAGGTTGGACTCAACTACAAAGTGTACACGCAATCGGCCTTTCGTTCACCCGGAAAGTGCTTCGAGCTCCCGGCGCAGCTCCGCCAGTGTCCTTTCGTCGTCAGGGCTTAGCTCCGCCAGCGCCAGCAGCTCCGGCCGGTTCCGCAGCGTCTTTTCGAGGCTTTTGCGCCTCCGCCAGCGCCGAATCGCATCGTGGTCGCCGCCGCTCAGCAGCTCCGGCACCGCCGCTCCGCGAAAGCTCTCCGGCCGCGTGTAGTGCGGGTAGTCCAGCAGGCCACCGCTGCCGTAGGTGGAGCGGGGAACGCCATCCACCTTGGCTCCGTCGTGCCGCTCCGCCGCGCCAAAGCTCTCGTAGCGCGCCGAATCCGGATTGCCCAGCACGCCCGGCAGCAGGCGAACGACCGCATCCACAATCACCGCCGCCCCAAGCTCCCCGCCTGACAGCACGTAGTCTCCGATCGACACCTCGCCGTCGCACACCAGCTCGCTGATCCGCTCGTCCACACCCTCATAGCGCCCGCAGATCAGCACCACGCGCTCGAGCGCGGCCAGCTCCTTGGCCACAGCCTGCGTGAACGGCCTGCCCTGCGCCGAGAGCAGCAGCACACGCTCTCGGGTTCGCTGGCCCTTGGCCGCCAGTCCGAGCGACTCCACCGCGCTGAAGATCGGCTCCGGCTTCAGCACCATGCCCTCGCCGCCGCCGTATGGCCGATCGTCGACCGTGCGGTGACGATCGTGCGTAAAGCCGCGCAGATCGATGGTTCGCACCTCGGCCAGCCCCCGCTCCCGCGCCCGGCGCAGCACCCCAAAGTCCATAGGCCCGGCAAAGAACTCCGGAAAGATCGTAATCAGATCAAAGCGCATGCGTCGTCTCGGTCCTTTCGTTCCTTATCGGCCACGATCTACAACCGAAGAGGCATCGGCACCCGCGAAGATCGCTGCTACCGTCAGCTTGTCCGACTCCGGCCTGCCAGGGCGTCTCGCCCTCGCGCACGCCGGCAAGCCTGAAGCTTGGAACCGGAAAGGCCAGCCTCGTGTCGCAGCTTTCTTTTGCCGCGCTTCTCATTATGCCGCTCTCGCTTGCCGTGCCGCTGGCGCTTGCCTCACCGGCAGCCGGCGCGCAGATGGTTGCGGTCCCTGGCGCCGACCCGCTGCACGCCACGCTGCCTGAAATCTCGACCCGGCTCTACAGCACCAGCAGCACCGCCGAATCCTCTGTGGTCGCTACGCCGGCGAACGCGGAGACCTCCAATCCGGCGCTCGCGGACCCGGCGACAGACTCTGTCCTGCCGCTGTCCTCGGCAGCCTCCTCGTCGAGCCTGGCCGATACGCTGCCGGCGACACTTCCCTCTGCCTTACCCGAGCCTGGCGTCTCCGCGTCATCAGCCGCTCCATCGCCCGGCGCTCCCGTTACCCTGCCGCCCAAGCCGGCAAAGATCCACGACCTGCCCGCACCCGGCACCGGCGACCGCCCGCGCATCCGGCCTTTCCATGCCGTCGCCTTCGGCCTGACCGCCAGCAGCCTCGGCGCCGGCGCCGAGCTCGCCATTCCGGTAGCCCACACGCTCAATTTTCGGGTCGGCGGAAACTATGTTTTATTGCACTATCCCTTCAACGTCGACGGGATCGACTACAACCCTGGCCTGAAGTTCACCTCCGGCCGCGCCACTATCGATTGGTTTCCGCATCGCGGCGCCTTTCATGTCAGCGCCGGAGCCCTCTACTTCCGCAACAGCATCGCCGGCACGGCCGACGTCGTCGAGGGCCAGACCTTCGCGCTCGGCGGAACCAACTACATTAACAGCGTTGACGACCCGATCCACGGAACCGCCAGCATCGCCTACGGCAAGCAGATCGCGCCCGTCGTCCTGCTCGGCTTCGGCAATATCCTCCCCCGCAGCGGCCGCCATCTCTCCATGCCGTTCGAGTTTGGCGGCGCGTACATGCAGGCGCCCATCCTCAATCTCAAGCTCAGCGGCACCGCCTGCACGACGCAGGGCTGCTTCAGCGCCGCGACCGATCCGCAGGTGCAAGCCAATCTGGCAAAAGAGATCAACACCCTTCAGAGCGATCTCCGCTTCCTGCAGGTCTATCCCATCGTCTCTCTCGGCCTGGCCTGCCGTTTTTAGGAGCTATCGTAGCCGCTGCTGCAGGCCGGGCATCTTCGCCCAGGGATCCTTCTTCAGCCGACCCTTCCACTCCGGAAATCCGTCCACCCGGAACATGGGCCGCTCTGCCGCGTGCAACTCGCTCCAGGCCAGCGGCATGCTGACCCCCAGACCCTCGCGCGCTCGCGACGAGTACGGCGCCACCGCGGTCGCCCCACGCTCATTCCGCAGATAGTCCAGGTAGATCTTTCCCACGCGCGCCGCCTTGGTCATCTTCGAGAGATACCTCGCCGGAGCCGCACGCTCCATCTCAAGCACAAAGCTGTGCGCCCACTCCTTTATTGTCGTCCAATCGAAGCTCGCCTCGGTCGGCACGACAACATGCAGACCCTTGCCGCCGGTCGTCTTCAGAAAGCTTTCGAGCCCCCGCGCCTTCAGCCGCTTGCGCACATCCTCTGCCGCCACCGTCACATCTCGCCACGCCAGCGACTTATCCGGATCAAGGTCGAAGGTCACGCGATCCGCATGCTCCAGATCTCCGTTCGTTGACCCCCACGGATGCACCTCGAGCACACCCATCTGCGCCAGTCCAGCCAGCGCCTCCTTCGTATCGAGCGTGATGTACGGCTCCACCACGCCCGTCTTCTTGTCCGGCACATCCACGCTGCCAACACCCGGCGGCAGCAGATGGTTGACATGCTTCTGATAGAAGCACGGCTTGGCCGAACCCTCAGGACACCGCACCAGGCTGAGCGGCCGATTCGCGATGTGCGGCAACATCCGGTCCGCCACCGCCCATAGATACTCCGCCAGCATCTGCTTGGTCACGCCGCTCACAGCATCGAGCACCTTGCCCGGATGCGTCAGCCGCACTGGTGGCTTTGCCATCTCGCCCCAGGGCACGGCCTTCGTCACAGGGCTGGGTGGTTGCGAATGCGCGATTGGTTTGGAGGCCGGCGTCTCCGGGCGTCTCGGCCGAACGGCAAACTTCGCCTCCGGTCTCGCCGCGGCTGCCTTCTGTTCCTCTCCCGCCACTTTCGTTGTGTTTGCCGGGGTCCGTTGGCTCTTCGGCCTGGGCGCGACCGTCGCTTCTTCGCGCCGAACCTCGCTGGCCGCTTTATCCTCACGCAGCCCTAAAAACGCCGCCTGCCGGACCAGGTCGTCGGCCGTCCAGGTAGCAAACCGAACCTGCGCCACCAGCTCTGGCTTCACCCATACCGCCCCTCGCCTCGCCTCCGCGGGCACACGCACGTAGGCCGCCTTCGCCACCTGCCGCGGCTTGAGCTGGTCCAGCAGCGACCGGCGCATCTTCTGCGTAAAGCCCGTCCCCGTTCGCCCCGCGTAGATCAGCTTTCCCTCACGATAGTAGCCCACCAGCAGGGATCCGATGCGATCGTCGCCATCGGACGACAGCGTATATCCACCTACTACAAACTCCTGCTCCCGCAGGCACTTCGATTTCAGCCAGTCGCCGCCGCGGCCGCTCTTATAGGCTTCTTCTGCCCGCTTTGAGACGATCCCCTCTGCGTGCAGCTCGCAGGCATGCTTGAACATCACCTCGCCGCTCGTCTCGATGTGCTCACTCAGCCGTACAGCATCGCCGTCACCGCGCGCCAGCACCTCCGCCAGCAGCTCCTTCCGGCGCAGCAGACTCAGCCCTCGCGTGTCCCGTCCTTCCAGGTGCAGCAGGTCGAAACAGAAGTACGTCAGCGGATTCGTCGCGCCTTCCTGAAACGACGCCTGCAGATCCGCGAAGTTCGTCGTGCCATCGGCCGCCAGCACCACCACCTCGCCGTCGAGCGTCATCGTCTCCGGCCCGAGCTTCGCCACCGCCTCCGCCACCGCCGGCACACGATGCGTCCAGTCCAGCCCGCTGCGCGTCAGCAGCTGCACCTTGCCCTTCGCCTTGCGCGCCTGGATTCGGTACCCATCGAGCTTCAGCTCATGCAGCCATCCACCGTCAATCGGTGGAGTCTTCGCCTCCAGTGCAAGCTGTGGCTTGAGGAAGGTCGGCTGCAGCTCCTTCGGCAGCGCAGACAGATCTCCTCTCACCACAAGATCCCGCGACCTCGCCGCGCCTTTACCCCGCTTCGTCATCGGCTCTGCCGCAGCCGCTACCATTTTCGCCGTATCGTCCTGCGCCGGTTCATTCCCCGCGCCCGCACCACTCGCCGCATTTCTATACCACGCCTGCCCCGCCCCGGCC
>CAXTJC010000118.1:0-8215 GCA_964244225.1 uncultured Acidobacteriaceae bacterium | reverse complement strand
TGGGGAAGTAAGTTGCCCCCCACAATTGCAGCCTCTCTCTGCTGGCAAGCCCGGCAGCGAGAGCGTGCCTTGCGGGCCGCCGAAACCTATGGGGCCTTCGCATGCCGCATCCATCGGCTGACAAGCCCAAACCCCTCAGTTACAATCAGATGGACGCGTCAAATCCCGCAGGCAGCGCTCCTGAAAGGATCTCCAGATGACCAAGGCCGATCTCGTCGACAAGGTAACCTCGCTCGGCGATCTCACCCGCCGCGATGGTGAAGTCATCGTCGACACCCTCTTCGAGTCCGTCATCGGGGCCCTCAAAGAGGGCGACAAGATTGAAATCCGCGGCTTCGGCAGCTTTCGCACACGACAGCGCAAGCCACGCATCGGTCGCAACCCCAAAACCGGCGAGCGTGTCGACGTGCCCGCCAAACGCGTTCCCTTCTTCAAGCCATCAAAAGAGCTCCGCGATACCGTCAACGTCAAGACCCACGGCGGCGAGATTGAAGCCCACCTCGCACCCAAGGTCGAAAAAGAGATCGCCGAGACTATCGACAAGCACCATCCGCCCGCGATGTAGCTCTGCCCCTAAATAGCCTCACACAGCTCGGCAGACGGTCTCACACAAAAGTCCATAAACGTGTTCACTTTTGTTGTCATCCCGTAGGGATTCGCCTCTATCGCGTCATCTGGCGCGGCTTTCGCAAGAACGCCCGGTCACCAAACCGGGCATTCTTGCATCATGTCTACTCCGCCCCAAACGAAGGCGGCTCGTCCCCCTTGCCCACACCCCAACTCCTGTCCGGCGCACCCACCAGATCGAAGTCCAGCCGCCCACCGCCAAGCGCGAAGCTCTCCGGCAGCCACGTCTTCGAGCTCGCCTTCCCATTCACACGCACACCGCGCACATAGAAGGCCTGCTGACTCGCCGCCGGAGCTGCAATCAACACATCGCCGCCTGCCCGATGCACCGTAACCTTCGTAAACAGCGGGCTTGCCATCACCAGCTCCGCCCGCCCCGGAATCTCCGGATACAGCCCCATCGCCGCGAACACCGCCCAAGACGACATCTCGCCCAGATCATCGTTCCCCGGAATCCCGTTCGGCTTGTTGACCCACAGAATGTTCAGCACCTGCCGCACCAGCTGCTGCGTCTTCCACGGCTGCCCCGCGAAGTCATAAAGCCACGGCGTCTCGATCGAGGGCTCATTGTCCAACTCCGCATGCAGCGGTCCCGCCTTGGTCACCGCCGGCGCTCCCTTCTCGTCATAGAAGAACCTGTCGAGCCGCGCCACGGCCTTGTCGCGCCCACCCATCTGCTCGAACAAGCCTGCCACGTTGAACGGCACCATCCACACATACTGCGCCGCGCTCCCCTCAACGAACCCCGCTCCCGTAGCCGGCGTAAAGGGCTTCGGCGTCTGATCGTTGTCGTCGTCGTCATCCTTGTCGAGCATCGGCCAGCTGCCATCGGCATTACGATTCATGAAGTACCCGCCATCCGGCGCCGCCTTCGGGTTCCAGATGTTCTTCCAGTACTGCGCCCGCTCCGCAAACTTCGCGCGCACCGCCTCATCACCCAGATGCCCCGCCAACGCCGAGATCCCGAACTCCGCCGACACATCCTCAAGCGTGTCCGCGGCCGGTCCCCACGCCGGCGCACCAACCGGGATGTAGTGCAGCGTCAGCCACTGGTCCAGCCCCGGCCGCTGCCCCACGCACTCCACCGGGCACCCGTCATGACTCAGGTCCTCCTTCGTCGGCGCCTCCGCCGCATGGACGAGCGAGGCCAAAGCCGCACTCGCCTCAAATCCGCGCCCGCCAAACGCCCATATGTCCGCCACCGCTGCCGCCGCCGGGTCCCCGTTCATCACATGCGTCGCGCCACCCAGGTGCGTCCACCGGTCCCACCGCCCACTATCCTCGCGCGACTGATTCAGCAGACTCTGCGCCACATCGCTTCCCTGCTTCGCATCCAGCCACGTCAGCAACTGTAACTGCGACCGGTACACATCCCATTCCGAGAAGTTCGCATACTGCGCTTCCTGCCCCTCAACAACCCGATGCGTCCGGCCGTCCATGCCCGTGTACTCGCCATTCGCATCGCTATAGGTCGTCGGCGTCTGCAGCGCGTGGTACACGGCCGTGGTAAACACCCGTTGCTGCTCATCCGTCCCACCCTCAATCTCAATCTGCCCGAGCCGCTGGTTCCACGCCGCCCTCGCTCGCGCCGCCACCTGCTCATACGTCGCGCCCGCCTTGCTCTCCGCCTCCAAATTCGCCAGCGCATTTGCCTCGCTCACATAGGAGATCCCCACCCGAACCCGCACCGCACCGCCCGCCCCAAAGCCCGCCCAGACGCCCGATCCATGCCCCGCCTCGGGAAATCCCTTCGCCCCGAATCCCGTGCCGCCGGTCTTCTCCACCAGACTTCCTACGGTAGTAGCCCCCGACATCACCGTCGTATCCGTCCACGCACCCGTCTCTGTCATAGGCCGATCGAACTTTGCCACGAAGTGCAGCGTGTAGTACGGCCGGCGATCCTCCGTCCCGATGTACCCGCAAAAGTTCCCACTCGTAACCGATCCCGTTACAGTTCCCGTAGCCCTGTCCACCCGCGTCTCCGCCGCCGTCGATCCCACCTCTGAGTCCGACGTCCGCACCAGCACCCGCGCCGGTTTTCCCTCAGGAAACGTAAACGTTCCGGCACCCATTCGCATGCCCGCCGCCAGCGACACCGCGACGCCATTGCCCAGCTTCACCCGGTACGACCCCGGCTCCGCCATCTCATCCGAATGCGTAAACGTCGCCGCATACTCCTGCCGAAAGTCCTTTGATGGCGACTCGCTCACCGCCTCCGTAACCGGCATGAGCGGCACATCGCCCGATCCGCCCGCGCACCCCCAACCCTCCACATTCGTCAGGCTGAAGCCGCGAATCTTCGTCGCCCGATACTCATATCCGCCCGGCGCCGCAATCATCCGCTTCGCACCCACCGGCGTCGCCTCCGGACTGAACTGCACCATGCCGAACGGCATCGTCGCGCCCGGAAACACGTTGCCGCCATTCGTCGTGGCCACCAGCGGATTCACCAGCGCCGCCCGATCTATACCCGCCGCCAGCGCCGACGACACCAGAACCGCCGCCGTTGCCAATCCACCCACCACCGCCCGGGACACCACACTTCCACGCAGAACAATCATGCCCGTAGCCTAAGCCACGCACCGTCGTGTCACAACTGCCACAAGATGGCCGTCATCTCGACCGAGCAACGCGAGCGGAGAGACCCCTGTATTTCGCTCTGGCATCAAAAACAAAGAGAGGCATCCGAAGCCACCTCTCTTACTCCCAATCAACTACTTCGCCGTCGTGGTCGTCCCCGCCATCCCCTCAAACTCCTTATCCATCCAGACCTTCAACGCCTCCATACTCTGCGGCCGCCCCAGAAAATCCTTCACCAGCTCCGTCGCCGGCTTCGAGCTCCCCGGCTCCAGCACAGCCTTCCGATATCGCAGCGCCGCCGGCCCATCCAGCAGGTTCTTCTCGTCAAACTGCGAGAAGAAGTCCACCGCAATCACCTTATCCAGCACATACGTGTAGTAGTTCGAGCTATAACCCGTCAGGTGCGTAAAGCTCGCATAGAAGTACGATCCATTCACAAATTTGTACGGGTTGAACTTCGCCGCATCCTGCTGCCACAACGCATCGAGATCCACCTTGCTTGGCGCTTCATTATGAACCTGTAGCGCATACGTGGCATACAACAGCTGCCGCTGCACCCAGCTCCCCCGTCCAAAGTAACTGGCCCGGTTCATCCGGTCGATCGTCTCAAGCGGCAGCACCTCGCCTGTTTGATAATGCTTCGCGAAGCTCTGCAGAATATGCGGGTCGTGGAACATCTCCTCCAGCATCTGGCTCGGCGCCTCAACAAAGTCTCCCTCTGTAGAGACCCCGCTCTGCCCCGCCCACTGCTGCCGTCCGCCCAGCACCTCGTGCATCATGTGCCCGAACTCGTGGAAGAACGTCACCACCTCATCGAACTGCATCAGCCCCGGATCGCCGTTTACGCCACCGGAAAAGTTACAAATGAGCGTCGCCTCCGGCAGTTGCACACCCTTCTTGCCCGGAACCAGCTGCGACTCCGAAAACCACTTATCCTTGCCCTCGCGCGGATGCATATCCAGATAGATCCGGCCTTCCTTCTTGCCCGCGTCATAGACGTCATACGCATGCACACCCGCGTCCCACACCGCTGCATCCGCCGCCGCCCGGAACTCCACATGGAACAGCCGCGCCGCCGTCTTCAGAATGCCCGCCTCGACCTCCGCATACGCAAAATAAGGCCGCACACTCTGCGAGTCGAAGTCGTACTTCGCCCGCCGGAACTGCTCGCCCCAGTAGCCTGAATCCGACTGCGTCAGATCCGCCGCTGCCTTCGGATCCTTTTCAGTTACAAATTCTTTTACCCGCGCAAACTCCTTCTCCGCCCGCCCCCTCGACGCCTCGTCCACCTCACCCAGAAACGCCTTCATCTTCCCCGCCGAACCCATCATCATGTCCGCCGTCGCCAGGTCTGCCCACGTCTCAAACCCCAGCGTCGTCGCCATCTCCTGCCGCACGCGCAGCAGATTTTCGAGCACCGCCTTATTCGCAGGATAAGCCCGATCGTTATAGGCCAGATACATCGCCCGTCGCAGCGCCGCGCTCTTCGCATAGCTCATCACCGGTGTGAAGTCTGGCGAGTCCGTCGTCAGCGTGATCGTTCCATCCGCATTCGGCGCGCCATTTGGGTGGACGTGCCGCGCAATGTAGTCCGCCGGCAGACCCTCCAGCTCGCTCGCGTTCTTCACCTGCACCTTGCGCACATCGTCCTTCACGTTGCGGCTGAACGTCAGCGAGATCGTCGTCATCTCATCCTGCAGCCTACGCACCTTGGCCCGCGTCGCCTCATCTCTATCCACTCCCGCCAGCCGATACTCCAGCAGCAACCGGTCGACATAGTGCTTCGTCGCCGCATCCGCCCCCGTCACATCCACACCCTTCAGCGCCGCATACACCGCCTGGTTAAGCGCCAGTCCCGTCTGCTCCGCAGAGATCACCTGCACCAAAGCCTGCCCTTTATCGCGAATTCCCTTCTCCGGATACACCGAGAACAGGATGTATGCCTGATTGCCCGCAACCTGCAGATGCGCGACCGCCTCGTCATACTTCGCCAGCGTATTCTCGACCGACCGCTTTCCCGTCACCGTCGTCAGCTCCGCAATCAGCCGCTTCTCCTCGCCGATATGCCACTGCACCCACGCCTCCAGCCCGTTCGCGTCCTTCAACCCGACCCACGCATGCAGCGGATCGGCCGGCCGCGCCGCAACCATCGTCTTGTCCACCACCACCGCACTCGCCGTTCCCGTCATCAAAACCCCCGCCATCGCACACATCGCCAACATCCGCATCGTTCCTGGCTCCTGAACCCCGCTGCACCGGTCCCGGACATTCTCTCACCCGCGTTCCGCCTTCGCGAGAGCATAGGGCTAACTTGCTCCATAGCTTTGGAGTATCAATCGCTTAGCATCATCAAAATCATCCTCGCTCCTAATCTTAACTTCCAGATCGCCAGTTCCATAGTGACCGATCTTTGAAACATCCCGGGTATACCCTTCTCGAAGCAGAACTGTTGAAGGATCAATCTTAAGAAATACTGCAATGAAATCAGCACGCGGATGTACTTCGACCGAAGCGAAATTCTTTAATCTTCTGAATGCCATGTAGTACTTTGTTGATTTCATTTGAACGTCATCTCCCAATGCAAGTAGGAAAGCTTGCAAGGATGCCCATAAATCTTGTAGCTGTGTTGAACATGTAGGCAGCAGATCAGCAAAGCCAAGATAGGCAGGCTTGACTGGAGAAGACTGAATCTCTCCTGTTTGACCCAGTCCAGCACTCTTGGGTTCTAGGGGCAAGCTCTGCCCCCCACTTACTAACTCCAACAGCAAAAGATCTTCATCGTATCGTCGGTATCTCAGAAGTTGAATCTCGCGTGGAATCTGTTGCACCGCATACTCATCGTAACGCTTGAAATCTCCTGCTATGCAAAGCAGACGTGGCGTTCTCCAGTCAATCTCATCCGCTATGGAAGAGCCCAGCTTCTTCATAACGAGCAACGTAAAATCAGCTTTGTGATCCATAAGCCAATCAAGATAGAAGAGTCCTTGATTGATGACGTTTTCATTCAGTGCTTTCTTGTATTCGATAATCACTGGGCTGTTATTGTCGTCTAGCCCGAGAGTATCAATGCGACCGCCATGAGTTTTACCGGTAAGAAACTCGGTAGCTAGATAGCGCACCCCGAGAAATTCTTCCAAATGGGTCTCAAGAAGAACCTGCAACGACTTCTCGATCGCGACTGTTCGGCCCTGAAGTTCCCTTACGGAGTTGTTTTCCGTCTTGAAGAGCTTGATATCTGCCATAGAGGGAGTTTACGGCAGACGAATCACGCAGCTCTTCAATGCATGATTCGCCTCCGCCTACCCCGCCGCCAGCAGCTTCCGGCTCTCCAGCAGATCCAGCAGCGCCCGCTCCTCCTGCTTCAGCGCCGTCGCGTGCTCTTCAATCTCTTCCTCAATCTGTTCCTTCGCCTCCGCCACCGAGGTCCCACCCAGGTACGCCTCGAGCACCGCTGGATGCACGTAGCACTTGCGGCAAACCGAGGGGGTCTTCCCCCGCCCCTCCCCCACCGCCTCCATCGCCCCCCCCACCTTCCGCTTCCCCTCCGTCGCCGTCTCAAACGGTCCCAGCTCCTTCAGCGTCACGCACGCCAGCACACTGCCCGCCCATGTCCGGAAGTCCTTCGCGGTAAAGTGCTCGCCCGAAATCTCCCGCAGATACTCATTCACATCCGATGAGTCAATCGAGTGCGGATCGCCCTCGTGGTCCAGGTATTGAAACAACTCGTAGCCGGGAATCTCCTCGCATCGCTTGATAATCTTCGCCAGCCTCCTGTCTTCAAGATCGATAGTGTGGTGCACGCGGCTCTTGCCCTGAAACGTAAACGTAATCTTCGAGCCCTCAACCTCCACATGCTTATTCCGCATCGTCGTCAGCCCGTAGCTCTTGTTCTCGCGCGCATACTCTTCGTTTCCCACGCGGATCAGCGTCGCCTCCATCAGGCTCACGATCGTCGCCAGCACCTTCTTGCGCGGCAGCCCCGGCAGGCCTAGATCCTGCCGCACCCTCTCCCGAATCGTCGGCAGCGCGTCCGCAAAGTGGCTCATGCGCTCGTACTTCGTCTCGTCCCGAACCTCACGCCACCGCGGATGATACCGGCTCTGCTTGCGCCCCTTCACATCCCGCCCTGTCGCCTGCAAATGCCCATTCGACCAAGGCGAGATCCACACATCAACCCACGCCGGCGGAATCACCAGCGACTTGATCCGCCCCAGCACCTCGGCATCCCGCACCGCTCCGCCATCCGCTGTCGTATACCGAAAGCTCTTCCCGCGCTTCAGCCGCTTCAACCCCGGCTTTGCATCGCTCACGTAGCGCAGCCCGGCAGCCTTCGCAGACTCTGCTGGATCCGTCACAATCTCCACCGGCTCCACGGCACCTAAACCCTTTCGCCTTCGCGACTTCTTGATCGTTCCAGCCAGAACCGCCTTGACCACCGCCGCCGTCTTCTTCGTCACTATTGCCTTAACTGCCGTCGCGCCCATACCTGCGTCGGATGCCATTCCCCGCACCACCGTCGCAGCCCACAACCTCGGCAATGCCGCACATCAACACGACCGCCCCACTACAACGATCCAGCGCTCACGAACAACGAACACCGTAAAACGAGCAACGCCAGCCCTACCGCTTCACCCAGTCCGCATACTTGATCCGGTCCTTCGTCACAAACGCATCCCGCGTCCGCACATAGGCGCCCTGCCCGTTCATTCGCCCCATCGCATGCAGCTCCTGCGAGCGGATATATGGTCCCGCCGGATCCACATACTGGTCCTCCACCCACATCGAAACCACTCGGCCCAGCACAATCCGGCTTCGCCCGATCTCGATCGTCTGCAGCTCCACACACTCAAGCGCGGCATGCGCCTCCGCGATCCGCGGAACGCTTACCATCGAGGAGGCCACCGTGTGCAGCCCCGCCTCGGCAATCTCACTCACCCCCGCTGGAAAGGCAATCGCCGTCACCGTCATCGCCTCCCTCAGGTCTTCTGTAACCACATTGACAACAAAC
>CAXTJC010000117.1:2844-8230 GCA_964244225.1 uncultured Acidobacteriaceae bacterium | reverse complement strand
AAAAGCCTCGTTGATGGCCTTATGGTTGAGTGTTTCGATGTCTGTAAGGGTGTGGGTGAACTTGTATCCGGGAAAACGAACCTTGTTCGTAGCAAGCCCATAGAACATGAACGCGTCATCGGAGTCCGGACTGTGGGCGATGGTGATCTCTCGAGTCGTACTAGCTTCTGCTAAGGACATGGTCTCTTTCGTGGTGCGATCGGTGCTGCTGGTTGGTAGTGAGATATACAGCGCCCCCGAGAAGTTAAAGGGAGCGCGATTTTCTGGTCTGCTGGAGAGCTGTAACTGCGACAGCAACTAGGGATACCTTGACAGCCTCGCCGGCAAAGAATGGCACAGCGCCGAGCTCAATCGCATGTTCGGAAGACAGATGGAGTGCGAGGCTTAGCCAGGCAGAGCCGGTAAGCAGGATCACCGCGTCTGCAATTAGGGTAGCCGTGAATGCAGCAACAAAGCGCGGGAGGAATCGCTGAACAGAGGAGAAGACGGCGCCAGCAAGCAGGGCGGCGACGGGATAGCAGAGCAGATAGCCAGCCGATGGGCCGGTAAGCTGCGCGAGACCGCCTAAGCCATGAGGCGAAAAGACCGGCAGCCCGGCGGCACCCTCCGCAAGATACAGCAGCATGGTTGCTGCGCCGAGACCCGGGCCGAAGAGCATCCCGATAAGAAGAACCGCGAAGGTCTGCATCGTTACCGGTATAGGGTTAAAAGGTAAGGCGACAGAGATATGGGCGGAGAGAGCCATTAGAGCCGTGCCACCAACAGCGACAGCACCTGTTCGAAGCCAAACCTGCCGCCGGGCTGACGGATGCTCCCGGATAGACTCCGAAAGGATTGAGGAACGTGCGGGTAGAACCATAGGGGTTAAATCTCCGAAGATGAAGCGCGAAGCGAGTGTCTGCTAAGCGCGCCGGGCGATATTCGATTGAGATGATTGGGGATCTGTAAGATCCCCAAGATCCTTATTGAAGTACTCGCGATCCGGACGGCTACCACTGTAGTGGAACGGCATGAAAGCCTTTCTGCCGGGCAGATTGGAACTTCTCCCGGAGTCATCCCCCCTAAGATCGCGGCTGCCCTCCCGGACCATGAATCGCCAATCCGGTTGCTTGCTGGGAACCAGATTGCTCAAGGTGAGATCCAGGCCGGTTTGGGAGACTCCAAACGGAGCATGTGTATCGGAGGTGTGGGCACTCTGCCGGCTTCGCTGGCTCGCTCGATCACCCATCTTCTGGAGACGTTCCTGAAACCCTTCCGCTTTGGCCTGACGCAGCAGAATGACCATCATCCCAAACAGGGCGAAGAAGCAGACCATCGCAATGGAGAAGAGAACAAGCATTCCTACGATGAATCATAACAAGCTGAAGACGGTGCCGGAAGGGACAACTTACGGGACGAGAGAGTACGTTCGGGACACGCGTGTTTCTTTGCCATGGTGATGATGTGGGTTCCTTTGCCTTGGAATGCCGGGGGGAACCTTGACGCCATTCGGCTGCAGACGATGTACTGAAGGAGCGATGGCCCTGCCAATCTCAAAAAAGCCCGCATCCCAATCATCGCGGCGAATCGCTCGGCTGCTGCGCCACCCCTACTTTGGATGGCGCAGGATTGCAACGGGAGTTGCGGGGACGCTTGCGATCAGCATGGCCTACCATGTCGTCTTTGGTCAGAACGGGCTGACGGTCTACGAGCATAAGCGCAACGAAGCGAAGGATTTGGCTCGTGAGCAAAATCGGCTCTCGCGGGAGAATGAGTTCTTTCGCGGGCACGTAGCGCGCCTGCAGAGCGATCCGAATTCGATCGAGCACCAGGCACGTGAGGAGCTCCACTACACGAGGCCCGGCGAGGTGATCTATACATTACCGGCTGCGCCCGCTTTACCATCTGCGACACCCGCCGTTCCGGCACAGACCAGGTAACTCATTCGTGGATAGAGATTAGGACAAATACTGTTTGAGCCATGGGTCCGGCGAGTTGACCAGCTCTTCAGTCGTCCCGTCAAACACGATCTTTCCTTCATTGAGAATCAGAAACTTTGTTCTTGGATCGATCCCATTATTGATTGCTTTGTCGATCACCTGCATGCGATTGCTTTCGGAATCAAAACGATGCGTGGCAAGAGCGAAGGCGTCCTGAAGACGGTGGGTAATCAGGAGGGAAGTGGTGTGCGAGATATCGCGTTGCTTGACGATAAGTTCGATGATGGTTGTCGAGGTGATCGGGTCGAGGCCGCCAGTCGGCGAGTCATAGAGGATAAGGTCCGGGCCAGTCACGATCGCGCGCGCGATGGAGGCTCGCCGCCGCATGCCGCCCGAGAGCTCTGACGGAAACTTGGCTTCGGCGTTCTCAAGAGCGGAAAACTTCAAGGCCTGAATCGCCCGGGTGTGCGCCTCCTCCGCAGGAACGCCATCTTCATGGAGCCGGTAGGCGACGTTATCCTCAACGGTGAGCGAGTCAAAGAGGGCAGACTCCTGAAAGACCATACCGATGCGTGCTCGAAGTTTAAAGAGATCCACTTCGCGCATATGTTCGATCGCCTGGCCGAAGACCTTGATCGACCCGGAGTCGGGCCGCAGCAGACCATTGACAAGCTTCAGGAGAACACTCTTCCCGGTACCGGCCGGGCCGAAGATAACGCGCTGTTCGCCCGGTTCTACCGTGAAAGAGATGTCTTCGAGTACAGTTCGGCCCTCAAAGCCGATATTGACATCTTTAAACACGACGAGCGGGCCGTCAGCTTGCTCATCAGGATGGACACTCTGGAGGGAGGCGTCTGGCATAAGGATCACTAGCGGCCGAAGATACCGATCATGGTCCGGGAGATAAGGAAGTCGATGACGATGATGAAGACGGAGGAGACGACCACGGCCTGCGTTGTGGCTTTTCCGACCCCTTGCGTTCCGCCCTTTGTGTTCATCCCGTAAAAGCACCCGACGGAGGCGATGATGAAGCCAAAGAAGAGCGGTTTGGTCAGGCCTTGCACGACATCGGCGTAGACCAGCGAGCGGTAGGAGTTATGGAAGTACGCGCTGGCGTTCAGCCCGAGAAGAAAGACAGATACAAGCGCACCGCCGGCAATGCCAACCGCATCCGAAAGGATCGTAAGAAAGAAGAGCATAAAGACCGTGGCGCTGATGCGCGGCGTGACTAGCTTGCGAACTGGATCGGTGCCGAGAGCGCGCATGGCATCAATCTGTTCTGTCACCTTCATGGAGCCGAGTTCAGAGGCCATGCCGGATGCGTTGCGACCCGAGACCATAAGACCGGTGAGCACGGGACCGAGCTCTTTCACCATCGAGAGAGCAACGAGATTTCCGGTCATGCCCACGGCGCCAAACTGCTCCAGCGATGTTGCCGATTGCAGGGCAAGTACGCACCCGGTAAAGAAGCCGGTAAGCACAACGATAGGCATAGAGCCGACGCCGATCGAATCCATCTGTGTATAGATGTCAGACCAGTACCGTGGGCGTGTGAAGAGGTCGCCGACAGCCCGCCCCGAGAGGATGGCGTAGCCCTGAATGGAGGCAACAACCTGCTTTGCGAACACCTCAGGACTTACAAAGGGCATAGTTTCTCCGGCTCAGGGTATCAGATGCGAGTAGGAATCGATTGTCGCAGCCTGTTTTTAACTGCTCCGGTGAAGGGCAACGAATACATGGTGATGACTCCCCATGTCAGGCACTCCTTTGAGGATTCTCCTCAGCTTTGCGTGTGCCTGGTGATGGCGTACTGCGAGCTCTTTGTTCCGGCTCACGCAAGCTCCCCGCAGGGTGAGAAGATAGGGGTATGGCAAGGACGATGACCGCAGCGGTGCTGTATGGCAAGGAAGATCTGCGAATGGAGCAGATTGCCGTGCCTGAGCCTGCGGCCGGAGAGTTGGTTCTGCGCGTAGGCGCGGCACTGACGTGCGGAACGGATCTGAAGGTTTATCGGCGCGGGTACCACGCCATGATGTTGAAGCCCCCCGTTCCGTTCGGGCATGAGGTTGCGGGAACGGTAAGTGCCGTCGGCCCTGGGGTCACTGGCATTCATGAGGGCGACCGTGTGGTGGCCTTGAACTCTGCGCCCTGTGATCGATGCTTCTGGTGCCGCAAAGGGCAGCAGAATCTTTGTGAGGATTTGCTGTTTAACAATGGCGCCTACGCGGAGTACCTGCGAGTGCCGGCCCGGATTGTTGAAAAGAATACCTTGCTCATTCCGAATGGCGTGTCGTTCGCACATGCTGCTCTGACGGAGCCTCTGGCGTGCGTCGTTCGCGGTCTGGAGGAGAGTGGAGCACAGGCGGGCGACAGCATGGTCGTGATTGGCGCCGGGCCGATCGGTTTGATGTTCATGCATGTGGCAGAGCTCTACGGCGTTCACGTCATCGCTGTGGTGAAGCGGCCGGAGCAGGAGCAGGCGGCGCGAATCTTTGGCGCACGCGAGGTAATCCGGGTCGATACCAGCGTCAATGTTGTTTCTGCGGTGCGGGCGCGGACAGAAGGCGGCTGCGGCGTAGATATCGCAATTGAGGCTGTCGCTACTCCGGCAACGTGGGAGCAGGCGGTTGCTATGGTGCGGCGTGGCGGAGTCGTGAACTTCTTTGGCGGGCCGCCGCTGGGAACGTTGGTCACTCTCGATACAAACCGGTTGCACTACGGCGATATCACGCTTAAAGCCAGCTTCCATCACACACCCGCTGCCTGTCGGAAGGCGTTTGCGTTGATCACCGAAGGGCGCTTCAAGTGTGCGGAGTACATCACAGGTCACTCTGAGCTCGCGCAGGTTCCGGAGCTCTTTCGCCGTATGGTTACGAGGAACGATCAGCGTATTGAAGCAGAGGCTGCGGGAACCGCTATGCCGCCGCTGGATATCAAGACCGCTGTGCTGCCCGCAGGAGGTCTGCTGTAGATGAGCGAGTTCGTGCTAATGCAGAGGGCAAGGATTGCGGGCGATGAACTCGAGGGTGCGCCAAACGATCTGCAGACGCCTGAGGAACGGCCCACACTGGAGCAGGCCAGGCTGTGGTGCCGCGACTTGGCGACGTCGCACTATGAGAACTTTCATGTAGCAACTTGGTTTCTGCCGGAGCGGGTACGACCTCACTTTGAGAGCGTGTACGCCTACTGCAGGGTCTCTGACGATCTGGGCGACGAGGTCGCGACGCCAGAGAGCGGAATGCGTCTGCTGCGAACCTGGGGCGAGATGCTGGAGGAGTGCTACGACGCTCCGGAGCGGAGCCGGCATCCGGTCTTCGTGGCTTTGCACGAGACCATTGTGGCTTGCGAGTTGCCAAGAAACCTCTTCTCCGACCTGCTGCTGGCGTTTAGGCAGGACCAGGTCGTAACGCATTATGAGACGTGGGATGAACTGCTAGAGTACTCACGCTTTTCAGCCAATCCTGTCG
>CAXTJC010000117.1:0-2834 GCA_964244225.1 uncultured Acidobacteriaceae bacterium | reverse complement strand
GTCGGAAGATTGGTGCTGCTCGTATGCGGTTATCGTGATGAAGAGCGGGCGTTGCTCTCGGATAAGGTGTGTACGGCGCTGCAGCTGGCAAACTTCTGGCAGGACGTGGTTGAAGATGCGGATCGTGGGCGGCGTTACCTGCCGGCCGACTACATGCGGGCATTTCAAGTTGATGACGGGCAACTCGCAGGCCGCATTTTTACGCCGGAGTACCGCTCGATGATGAAAGCTCTGGTGGAGCGAACGCGGGCGATGTTGCGCGGAGGTGGAACTCTTCCCTTAACCGTAGACCACGAACTCGCGGTGACTCTAAATCTCTTCCGCAAGGGAGGTGACGCGATTCTGGATGGCATCGCAGCGCAGGATTATGACACGCTGCGCGGCCGGCCGGTCGTGACGAAGTTGACAAAACTGCTGCTGCTGGGCGGCACACTCCTCGAAAAGTTTCGCTTGCGGAAAAGCAGTGTTGGCGGCGGAGAGGTGCGGCAGGCGTGACGACGGCGGAGGCGTATGCCTTCTGCCGCGATATAGCGCGGCGCGAGGCAAAGAACTTTTACTGGGCATTTCGTGTGCTGCCTCGTGCGAAGAGCGACGCCATGTGCGCGGTGTACACATTCATGCGGCGTGCGGATGACCTGTCGGATGATGAGGCGCTGTCTCTCGAAGAGCGGCGCGCACAGATGGCGGGTTGGGTCGCGCGCTGGCGCCAGTTTGAGGCGACTACTTTCGGAGGCGATAAAGATGAGGCTGTCTTTATGGCACTTGCGGACGCGCAGCGACGGTTTGGCATTCCGGAGCAACTGCTGGAGGAGCTGGTGGAAGGAGTCACGATGGATCTGCAGCCGAGGAGTTTGCGAGCAAACGGTCTACAGACATTTGTAACCTTCGACGATCTGTATCGTTACTGTTATCTGGTTGCGTCCGTAGTGGGACTGGTGTGTATACGAATCTTTGGCTACACAGATGTGCGAGCAGAGGAGTTTGCGGAGCAGACGGGTGTGGCCTTTCAACTGACGAACATTCTGCGCGATGTAAAAGAGGATATCGAGCGAGACCGGCTCTATGTCACGGAAGAGATGTTGACGGAGTTCAATGTGTCAACGGAGCGATTGCAGTCGCTTGCGGCTGGTGCGCTAATGGCGCCGGAAGAGCGGGCGATGCTGGCGACCCTGGGTGTTCGGGCAGAACGATACTACGGCTCGGCGCAGAAGCTGATTCCATTGTTGGATCGGGATAGCCGGGCGGCCATGTGGGTTCTGACGACGATCTACCATCGGCTGCTGGACCGGATCGCGGCAGCAAAGATGGAGGTCTTTGGCGAGCGGGTCAGTGTGCCGGCATGGGAGAAGGCAGCGATCTTGCTTGGCGGCGCGCTTATGGCAGCATGGAATCGGGTGCTGGGGTGAGTGCGACTCGCGATGTGGTCGTGGTGGGTGGCGGTCTGGCGGGACTTGCGACCACGGCGGCCCTGGCGAACGCGGGTGCATCGGTGACTCTGCTGGAGTGGCGACCGTATGTGGGCGGGCGGGCATACTCGTATGAGCATCCGGCCTTGGCGGAGGTGATTGACTCACAGCATGTCGTCCTAGGCTGCTGCACGAATGTAATTGATCTTGTTACAAGATCGGGAGTGGGCGATTCGCTGCGGTGGTATGACGCTCTGACGTTCCTCGAGCCTGGCGGCCGGACAAGTGTGTTGCAGTCTGGCATTGGTCCCGCTCCATTTCATCAGACGATGAGCTTTCTTCGTGCGCCGATGCTGGGTTTGCGCGACAAGGCGGGGATAGCGCGGGGGTTGCTCGAGTTCTTACGTGGGTATCCATCGAGCGATGCGGAGAGCTTCGCGGCGTGGTTGACACGGACAGGGCAGACCGACCGCGCCATCCGTCACTTCTGGGAGCCGGTTGTGGTGGGAGCTCTGAATGATGGGGCTGAACGATGCTCTGTGAAATATGCCGGCAAGATCTTTCACGAGAGCTTTCTGCGCTCAGCCGAAGCGGGACGGTTGGGCATTCCGGCGCGGCCGCTCAGCGAGTTCCTTGCGCCAGTGGCTTGCTGGGCGGAGAGCAAGGGCGCTGCGATACGGCTGAAGGTTAAGGTAGAGAAGCTTGAGAGCAACACGGACGGCGGATGGAGCCTCCAGTTGAGTGGTGGAGAGGAGATCCGCGCGCAGGCGGTGGTGCTGGCCACCGATCAACGGCAGACCCTGCGATTGATGGATGGACTACGGGCGAAGACGGCTGTGGAGCAGGAGGTTGCAGCCGAGATAACACCGGCTCCGATTACAACGGTGCATCTCTGGTACGACCGCGAGGTAACGGAGCTTGACCATGCGGTTCTGCTGGATACACGCCTTCAATGGATGTTTCAGAAGTCGAAGATACGCGGCTGGGCGGCGGATCGAGGCACGTATCTGGAGCTGGTGATCTCGGCGTCGTTTGCGGAACTTGCGATGGGCCGCGAGGCGATCCTAGCGGCTGCGCTGGAGGAGCTGCCGCTCTTCTTTCCAAGGGTGCGGGCGGCGAAGCTGGTGAAGAGTTCTGTGCTGAAAGAGGCGAGGGCGACCTTCAGCGTAGTGCCCGGCTTTGATCGATGGCGGGCGGAGCAGAGAACGGAGACGAAGGGCGTTTACATCGCGGGGGACTGGACGCGAACGGAGTGGCCCTCAACGATGGAGGGTGCGGTGCGAAGTGGACGGCTGGCGGCGGGCGAGGTGGTGGGGGATCGCGAGCGGTTTATGAGTCCGGAGCTGCCGGCGAGTGGGCTGATGCGGTGGCTGGGCCGATAGTGAGCTTACCTTGCAAGAAGGGCGACGCCGACACAGACGAAGAGGG
>CAXTJC010000116.1:0-8247 GCA_964244225.1 uncultured Acidobacteriaceae bacterium | reverse complement strand
AATCTCTGGATGCCGCTCGTCCTCAACAGCATCGTGCACCCGGCGGCCGCCGCCGCCAAAGAAATCAGCGCCAGCGCCGGTGCCAGCCAGATCGCCCGCTACGCGACACTCCCCTACGTCGCCGCCGCCATCTTTACCGTCATCCTCGGCTGGTCGAGCGATCGCCTGCGCGAGCGCCGCTGGCACATGGTGCTCTGCATGGTGCTGGCCGCTGCCGGCTTTGCCTGGGCCGCGCTCGCCCATTCGCTGCTGGTCGCCCTGCTCGCCTTTACGCTCGCCGCTATCGGCTTCTGGAGCCTCATGGGCCCCTTCTGGGCGCTTCCTACCTACGTTCTGGGCGGCCAGGCAGCCGCCGGCGGCGTCGCTATCATCACCATGATCGGCAGCCTCGGCGGCTTCGCCGGACCTTATCTCACAGGCCGCCTGCGCGACGCCACCAACAGCTTCTCCGCCGGCCTCTTCGCCGTCGGAGGCCTCGCCGTGCTCGCCGCCGTCCTCTGCATCCTGCTTCCTGGCCGCAAGGAGCCCGAAGCAAAGCGCGCCTGATTGACAGCATGCATTTGAAGTAGACCGCAAACCCTGCCCAACCGGGCCAGAATGCTATTCTGAGATGTCAAAACACACGTAACTTCGAGGCAAAATACACATGGCAACGGCAACGATCGGACAGGATCAGGCAGTAACCGCGAAGAGCATCGCAACCGAATATAAGGTTGCCGACATCGGCCTGGCCGAGTTCGGCCGCAAAGAGATCGACATCGCCGAGCAGGAGATGCCCGGTCTCATGGCCATCCGCCACAAGTACGCCGCCGGCAGGCCGCTTGCTGGCGTCCGCGTCACCGGCTCGCTGCACATGACCATCCAGACCGCCGTTCTGATCGAAACCATGGTCGCCCTCGGCGCGGACGTCCGCTGGGCCTCCTGCAACATCTTCTCCACGCAGGATCACGCCGCCGCCGCCATCGCCGCCGCTGGCGTCCCGGTCTTCGCCTGGAAGGGCGAGACGCTTGAAGAGTACTGGTGGTGCACCAAGCAGGCGCTCAACCACCCCGGCAGCCTGGGCCCGCAGCTCGTTATCGACGACGGCGGCGACGTCACTCTGCTCCTGCACAAGGGCGTCGAGCTTGAGAACGGTGACACCTGGGTCAACGAGCCCGCCTCGAACCAGGAAGAGGGCGTCATCAAGGACCTGCTCAAATCTATGCACGCCGAAGATCCCCAGCACTTCACTAAGATCGCCCGCGAGTGGCGCGGTGTCGCCGAAGAGACCACCACCGGCGTCCATCGCCTCTACAAGATGCTCGAGCAGGGCAAGCTCCTCGTGCCCGCCATCAATGTCAACGACTCCGTCACCAAGAGCAAGTTCGACAACCTTTACGGCTGCCGTGAGTCGCTCGTCGACGGCATCAAGCGTGCCACCGACGTCATGATCGCGGGCAAGGTCGCCGTGGTCTGCGGCTTCGGCGACGTCGGCAAGGGCTCGGCCGCCAGCCTACGCGGCCTCGGAGCCCGCGTCATCATCACCGAGATCGACCCCATCAACGCCCTCCAGGCCGCAATCGAAGGCTACGAGGTCACCACCATCGAGGAGACACTCGGCCGCGGCGACATCTACGTCACCGCCACCGGCAACCTCGATATCATCACCCACGAGCACATGCAGCAGATGAAGGATCAGGCCATCGTCTGCAACATCGGCCACTTCGACAACGAGATTCAGATGGACGCGCTCAACACGGACAAGAACGCAACCCGCCTGAACATCAAGCCGCAGGTCGATAAGTACACCTTCTCGACCACCGGCAAGAGCATCTTCATCCTCGCCGAAGGCCGTCTGGTCAATCTCGGCTGCGCCACCGGCCACCCCAGCTTCGTGATGTCGGCTAGCTTCTCCAACCAGACCCTCGCCGCGCTCGATCTCTGGGCCAACCGCGACACCTACAAAATCGGCGTCTACGTGCTACCCAAGCGCCTCGACGAAGAGGTCGCCCGCCTTCACCTTGAGAAGATCGGCGTCAAGCTCACCACACTCTCGCCCAGGCAGGCCGGCTATCTCGGCGTTCAGCCCGAAGGCCCCTACAAGCCCGCCCACTACCGCTACTAAAAGCCGCAGCAATAATGCTATGGCCGCGAGATCGCTCTCGCGGCCATTCCGCTTTTTTATTGTCATCCCGTAGGGATCTGCTTCTTTACTGCGGGCTCTTATTTCAAGCCCTTATCGCACCTTGGCATTATGCTTATCGCGATAAATCCGGCGAGACTCCTGGTTCTGCTGGTGATGGATCGTGCTGCGATCCTGCTTCGTCAAATGACCGTTATCCTGCGCCCGCATCCCCCGCTCCTCGTGATTGATCCCGGCCTCCTGATGTTCGATGCGGTTCGTCTCACCCGCCGTCATCTGTCCACTACCTACGCCGTTCGCGATGCGCTGCTGCTGGGCATTCTTCCGCTGGTTGATGTTGGTATCGTTCCGTCCGGGCGTCGGTGCCGGCGTGGGAACTGGAACCGTCGAAACCGTCTGGGCCATACCGGCAAGAGGGGCGAATCCAAGGGTTGCAACCAGGGCGATCATAGCGAGTTTCATAAGCATCTCCTTTGAGCAGCGCGGTTTTCATTATGTCTCGCGTTGCGTACGTCTCAGAGGACACGCTCCTGTAGCGAGTGTCGCGCCCGTTCGCAAAAATATAGCTTCGCGTTTTTCCGCAACTTCCGGCGTTCATTGGCGTTGCGTCATGGCATTTTTCCTGACGGTGTAAAGGAAGCCGCTCCCATCCATGTCATTTTCTCTCAGGGAAAATGGCCTCCCTTGCACTCGAACAACGCCATAGCATCAGGAGAAATGCTCTAGTTCGTCGCCGTCGGCGAAATGTAATCCGTCGCCGGGATGACCTGCACGCCCGGCGTCGTCACCAGCTGCTGATCCACCAGCACGATCGTCGTCGCAGACCCGCCGGAGTACGCCACCGGCATCCCCGTATACGTCGCCACTGTCATGCTCGTCGGGATCGTTCCCGTCGGCACCAGCACCAGGCTATACGTTCCGGTCGGCACATTCAGGTACGAAGGAGCATTGCCGAACGTCAGATTCGTAATCAACGGCGTCACCGCCGTAAACTTCTGCCCCATCGGCACCAGGTACACATCAAGCGCGCCAATCTGCGTCGCCTGGTCGATAAACCGCAGCGAGATCTGCCCCGAGGGCGCTGCCTGCGACTGATCCTTGATCACCAGCTCCTGCAGGTTCGCCGCCACATTGCCGATCAGCACCGTGTACTGGCTTGAGTTCACAAACGTATTCTTCGCCGAGATCAGCGTCTGCTTCGTACCCGCCGTGTCTGCCGCCACCGTATCCGTGCCCGCGTTCACCGCGATATACGAGCTGACCTTCGCGAACCCAACGTTGTACGCAAGAATATTGTTATTCAGATAGAGGTCCAGCCCCGGCGCATCTGGCGAGGCCGTAATAATCCGCACCTGCGACGCCGTCGAGCTGCTCACCACGGCCTGACACCCCGCCAGAAGCAGCGACACCGGCGCGAGCATCATGCCGCCGACGACCTGAAGCGGCGTGCGGCGGAGTCTTGTCCCCAGCGCAGCGATAGAAGCGAAAGTATGCATCTGAAAAGGCACGGCGATATGAGCTACTTTATCCGATTTTCCTCCGTCCACTCCCGAACCTTCGGGGGGTTGACGAGACGCATCTGCTTGATTACAGTCCTCGGCCTCGCTCTTCCCGTCAGCCGCGCAGCCCCCGCCCAAACTGTGGCCCCGCCGGCAGCCACTCCCGCCGCTGCCGTTGAGCCGATCGTCAGCATGCGCGATCCCGCCACCGGCGCCGCGGCCGTTCCCTCCTCGGCCCGCAAGTCGCACTACGATCTCTCCGTCACTGGCAACGATTGGCTCGACTCCGGCCTCAGCGTCGTCGGCGGTGAACACCTCGCCATCACCGCGACCGGCGCCCTCACCCTCGCCGACAACCGATCTGTAACCGCCGACGGTCTCGATCGCGGCTGGAAGGATCTCCTTCGCCAGTTCCCGCTCAACCAGGCCAACACCGGCGCGCTCATCGGCCGCGTCAGCGATCTTGGCGCCTCCGTCCCCTTTCTCCTCGGCGCCAAAGCCGACGCCGTCATGCCCACCAGCGGCCATCTCTACCTGCGCGCCAACCTCACCGGCGATCTCACCGCCACGGGCGAGTTCAAGGTCACCCTCCGCCCTGTCACCACCGCCGCCGTCTCCACCCAGCGCCCCGCCACCGCCGTCGCCGCGCCACTCTCCTCCGCCCTCTCGCCGCAGCTCTTCGCCGCCATTCCGCGCCGCGTCGGCGACGAGGCCGGAGCCCCGGGCGACATGGTCAACTTCGGCCTCATCGGCACCCAGGCGCAGATTGAAGCCGCCTTCAAGAACGCCGGCTGGGTCGCCGTCGACAAAAACACCCAGACCGCCGTCCTCCACGGCCTGCTCTCCACCCTGAGCCACCAGGCCTACGTCGAGATGCCCATGAGCACCCTCTACCTCTTCGGCCGCCCGCAGGATCTCTCCTTCGCCCGCGCCGACCCGCTCACCGTCGCCGCCGAGCGCCACCACCTGCGCGTCTGGAAGAGCGCCGAAGTCGTCACCGGCCAGCCCCTCTGGGTCGGCTCTGCCACCCACGACATCGGCTTCGAGCGCGACCAGCGTAACGGCGGCACCACCCACAAGATCGATCCGCAGATCGACATCGAACGCAAGTTCCTCGTCGATAGCTTCGACGCCACCGGCGCCTTCTCGAGTGCCGCCTACGTCACCCCCACCGACCCGCTCCGCACCGCCAAAACCGCCACCGGCGGCAGCTTCTTCTCCGACGGCCGCATCGCCGTCATGCAGCTAAAGCCCGACCTCCAGTAACCCGGTCGTCTCTTTTGCTTGTCATTCTGAGCGCAGAGAAGAACCTGCTTCTCGCCCTTACCACGGAGCGAAGCGACGCGAACTACCCCTACTTCTTCACCTTCGACGCCACAATGCTGTCCTTAATCTTGTTGTACGTCGCCTGCGGCAGCACACCCTTGCTCACCAGCTGCGTCTTCATCGTGTACGGCCGCCCATCGATGATCCGCTTGGCATACGCATCGCCGATCCCGTTGAACGCCTTAAGCTGATCCGCCGTAGCGGTATTGATGTCCAGCTTGTCGCCGGTCGTGGCGGCGGCCGCCTGCGACTTGGACGCCGTAGAGGTTTGTGTCGTCTTTGAAGTCTGTGCCTGCAACAGCGGAAGGGCAGCAAACAAGACAACGGCTGCGATAATGCGATGGACGAAAGTCATACGGATCTCTCCTCGGAGTGGTGGCTAGTGAATAGCGAATGCGAGACACAGCCTAGACGACCGGAACAAAGAGGTCAACGCCGCAGTACCCAGGAATAGGTACGGGGTGGTTGCTAGGCGTCATACGTGGTCCCGTCGATCTTGATCTTCGAGCACCAGAAGCAATGGAGAATATCCTTCCCCGGAACAAGCGTCCTGAGATCCAACCTGCGCCAACGATGCAACCCCGCCCGGCAGAACTGGGCCAAAACAACATTGGCCTCATGCTCTCTATAGGGCCACAGCTTCGCTACCTGGAGGGCCAGTTCGGAATCGGGCTGTCCGTTGTTGAGATATGCCATGACCGTCATGCTCTCAGGCACATGGAAGAGGGCGCAAGACGAAATTGGATCCCCGAGCCGCCCGTTTGACACCGCCCCGCCTACCCTTTACCGTTGAAGCTAATGAGCGCTCGCCTCCACCACCACGGACACTCCCATCATCATGCGCATCGCATGGCGGCGGAGTCTGGTGTGGCGTAAGCAGATCGCTCCTCACGACCTCTAAAAGGCCCGCCAACGCGACCACCGCGAGCGGGCCTTTCTTCTGTCACCCGCTCGGAACCCTCGGCCCGCTCACCGCAAGAAGGACCTCATGACCACAGCAAACTCCATCGCGATGCCCACCATCGACTTCAACAAGATGGGCGGCCTCGTCCCCGGCATCGTGCAGGACGCCACATCCGGCGAGCTCCTCATGCTCGGCTTCCTCAACGAGATCAGCTATCAGAAGTCCCTTGAGACCGGCTTCGTTACCTTCTGGAGCCGCACCCGCTCCAAACTCTGGATGAAGGGCGAGACCAGTGGCAACCGGCTCCGCATCCTCTCCGCCGCCACCGACTGCGACAACGACGCGCTCCTCTTCAAGGTCGCCGTCGAAGGCGACGGCCTGGTCTGCCACGAAGGCACCGTCTCCTGCTTCACCAAGCCCATCGCCCTTGAAGCCGCCGCAAACATCACCGCCGAGGTCGCCCGATGAGCGATCAAAAGAAACTTCGCCTCGGCATCCCCAAAGGCAGCCTCCAGGACGCCACGATCGCCCTCTTCGAACGTGCCGGCTGGCGTATCTTCGCCAATGGTCGCAGCTACTTCCCCACCATCGACGACGACGACATCGAGTGCATGCTCGTCCGTGCGCAGGAGATGGCCCGCTACGTCGAGCACGGCGCGCTCGACGCCGGCCTTACCGGCAACGACTGGATCCTTGAAAACCAATCCGACGTCGAACGCATCACCGCCCTCACCTACTCCAAGCAGTCCCGCACCAAAGTTAAGTGGGTCCTCGCCGTTCCTGAAGACTCGCCCTATCAGCGCCCCGAAGATCTCGCCGGCAAGATCATCGCCACCGAGCTCGTCGAGTACTCCAAACGCTACTTCGCCGATCGCAACATCCCCGTCAAAGTCGAGTTCTCCTGGGGCGCCACCGAGGTCAAGCCGCCCATGCTCGCCGACGCCATCGTCGAAGTCACCGAGACCGGCTCCTCCCTCAAGGCTAATCGCCTCCGCATCATCGAGACCCTTATGGAGTCCGACACCCAGCTCATCGCCAACCGCGCCGCCTTCGCCGACGAGTGGAAGCGTAAGAAGATCGAAAACCTCTCGCTCATGCTAAACGCCGCCATCGCTGCGCAGGGCCGCGTCGGCCTCATGATGAACGTCATGAAGACCGACCTCACCGACGTCCTTCGCGTCCTCCCCGCGCTCAACTTCCCCACCATCTCCCAGCTCTCCGATGCCGAGTGGGTCGCCCTCAACACCATCCTCGACGAGCGCGTCGTCCGCGACGTCATCCCCAAACTCAAAGCCGCCGGCGCCACCGGCATCGTCGAGTACCCCCTCAGCAAGGTCGTCCTCTAAGAGGCTCTTGCTTTTCTTTCTTCCATTCCGAGCGAAGCGAGGAACCTGCTTTCTGCCCGGACCACTTGAAAGTTAGCCGTTGATCTGCTCTAACCCACAGGTATCCATCCGATGAAGCTCACCCTCATCATCACGCTCAGCATCGTCGCCATCCTGGCCCTCGCCTCCGGTATCAACTACCTCCGCCAGCGCCGCGCCCAGAACAAGATCCAGACCGAAGGTCTCGTCCTCTACGGCATCGTAGTCTCCGCCGCTGAGGTAGGCGGCTGGCTCAAATACCTTAGCCTGCACGACATCGTTCTTCGCATCCAGGAGCCCGCGAAAGCACCGCGCGAGGCCCGCCTTCGCACCCGCCTTCCGCCCGGCCAGCGCATCGTCCCAAATCTCAGCCTCATCGTCGTCGTCGACCCCAAAAAGCCCGAGCTCGTCTATCCCGCCACGCCCGAGGCCGCCAAGCGCGTCACCCTCACCGGCTCGCGCACCGAGCAAAAGCTCATGCAGGCCCAGCTCAAGCATCCCCGGCGCTTCCACCAGCGAACCCAGTCCGGCTACCAGCCCCCCATCAACAAAATCCGCTAACATTTTGTAACAAGCTCAGTAACAGACAAGCAGGGACCATGAAGCTCATTCACACCTTCGGTGACACGCGCGACCAGGCCGAAGCCCTCCTCCGCGAGATCGAACACCGCGGCGACACCAATACCGCCAAAGTCGCGCCCATCGTCGCCGAGATCCTTACCGCCATTCGCACCCGCGGCGACGACGCCCTCCTCGACCTCGCCACCCGTCTCGACGGCTTCCATGGCGAGACCGTCGCCGGCCTTCGCGTCTCGCGCGAAGAGATGCGCTTTGCCTGGGACACCATCCCCGACGACCTCAAGGCCGCCATGCTCGTCGCGCAGGCCAACATCCGCGCCTTCGCCGAGCGCCAGCTGCCCAAAAGCTGGAGCACCCAGCAGGGTCCCGGCATTGAGACCGGCCAGGTCGTTCGTCCGCTCGCCTCCGTCGGCTGCTATGTCCCCGGCGGCCGCTATCCGCTGCCCTCCACCC
>CAXTJC010000115.1:0-8268 GCA_964244225.1 uncultured Acidobacteriaceae bacterium | reverse complement strand
AGATCCAGCTGCACGTAGAGCGGATGCTTCGCGGCCTGCCCCGTGCGCACCGCGTCCTTCACAATGCCGGCCGCGCGCTTCGCCAGGAAATAGCTGTACTGCGCCTCGAGTGGGAACGGCTTTCCATCCTGCTGCACGACCCATCCGCCGGCTGAGTTGCCGGGCGAGACGCGGTCCTGCAGCTTGAACACGATCTCGCGCGAGTAGGTCTGCGGCTTGACGCCAAGCTCCCGCTGGTAGGCGAGAAATTCATCGTCGTCGAAGACCGGCGGCGACCATCGATCCCACGGCTGATCGTTCTCGCCAAAGGCGTCGAGGTATTTCTTCGTGCCCACATGCCCCTTGCCCGCCTGTCGCGCGATGTACCCCGATGCGCGCAGATACTCCGGAAAGATTGTGTCCTCCGCGTGCAGCTGCGACTCAAGACCATCCGGGGCGCGCTCGCCGTTGCCCTGGATATAGCTGTACCGGCCCGTCATGTACGAGGCGCGCGATGGGGCGCAGAGCGGCACGGTGCAGAAGGCATTGGCGAAGAAGGTTCCCTGCGCCATGAGCGATCGCAGGTTCGGCAGATGCACGTGCTTTGAAAGGGGCCGGCTGGGATGGTAGAGATCCGGGCTCACCATGTCGGCTGAAATCAGCACCAGATGCGGCGGCCGCTCTGTTCCGTTCCGCTGAAAGGGCCCCGTCCCTGACCGCGTCTGGATAAACTCGAGCGGCTTCGACTTCGGCTCCTGAGCAGGAGCGGCAGGAACGCCGCGCATCGTGCCGGATGCCATCGCCCCGGCAGCCCGGCTGAGAAATGAACGCCGATCCATCTACCCTCCTGCGGCACCGACACTGCGCATCAGGATAGCGCACCCGAAGCGGCAGCACGCCGCAAGCAGAGCGGTGGCACGTCTTGCCCCGGAGACGTTTCGACGCACCCGCCTCGGGGTTGAGGGCGATCGCCGCGTGGAGCTATGATGTCTCCACCGCCACAGCACCGGAGCGCCGCGCTTGCCGGCCTATGTGGGCCCCTGTCCCTGCTTACGAGCAGCGGAGTCCGGGCGAAAGAGGAGAAGGTCTTGACGTACCCGATGCGATCGTGTCGACACCACCGCGAACACCAGCTGTCTTCAGCCGCCGTGATAGTCCACAGCTCAACCTAGCGCATCTCTCCGGGTACGCCTGCACGGGATACACCTTCCGGGAGAGATGCTCCAGCCGATCGCATCGATAGGAGTCGCCTCGTGACGTTCCCGCATCTTCGCCGTCTTGCCCTGCTTGCCACACTAACTGCAGTGTCCTCGACCCACCTCGTCGCCCAGAGCGTCAATTCGTCCATCCAGGGCACCGTCGAGGATGCAACCAAGGCCATCCTTCCGGAGGCGGACGTCACACTGAGGAACGTGGAGACGGGGATAACGCTCAAGGCGCAGACCAACTCCGCCGGAAGCTACTCCTTTCCGTCTGTGCCTCCCGGCCGCTACTCGCTCGAGATCGTCAAGCCGGGCTTCGCGCTCTACCAGGTGGCCGCCTTTACGGTGGTCGTCGGCGAACACGCGACCGAGAACGCAACGCTCGGCATTACCTCCACGCAGGTGGTCACGGTCGATGCCAACAGCACCGTCAGCCTGCAGCCGGAGTCGAACGACCTGGGCACCGTCATCGGACCGCAGAGTGTCGCGCAGCTGCCGTTGAACGGGCGCAACTTCTTGCAGCTCGGCCTGCTCTCGGGCGCCACCCAGGTGCCCTCGGGTGCGGCCTCCGCCTCCACCAGCCAGACCGGCCATCCCAGCCTGGCGCTCACCATCGCGGGCAATCAGCCGGACTTCACCATGTATCTGGTGGACGGCATCAAGACCTACGGCAGCCGCGCCGGAAACGCCTCGCTCAACATTTCCGTAAGCGCCATCGACCAGTTCGAGGTGCATTACGGCTTCTTCATGCCGGACCTCGGCCCCAACCCCGGCATCGTCGATGTCATCACCAAAGGCGGCACCAACGCATTCCATGGCGAGGTCTACGAGTACGTCCGTACCAACCAGACCCGCGCGCGCGACTACTTCAACCGGACCACACCCAACCCTCCGTACCATCAGAATCAGTTCGGCGCGAGCCTCGGCGGCCCGGTGCTGCATGATAAGGCCTTTTTCTTCGGCAACTATGAAGGGTATCGCCAGACGCAATCGAACTTCACCACCGCGCTGGTGCCGGTTGCAGCCAGGTTCACCGGCGATTTTTCAAGCAGCGCCACGCCCATCTACAACCCGTTCAGCCTTAACCCCGCCACCGGAAAGCGCACCGCCTTCGCCGGCAACATCATCCCGCAGTCGCTCATCAGTCCCGTGGCCAAAAAGCTGCTCGCGTACTATCTTCCTCCCAATCTGACCGCCGGCAGCGGCAACAATCTTTCCGGCAGCCCGCGCTATGTCTTCAACTCCGACCAGTTCACTGTCCGCTCCGACTACAACCTGAACCAGCGCAACCAGCTCTTCGCGCAGGGCAGCTACTTGAATGCGCCGGTGGTCTCGCCCGGCCTCTTCCCCGGGCAGGGCACGAACTTCCCACTCGACACAGAGCTCGTCGCGCTCGGCTGGACGACCACGCTCAGCCAGTCCAAGGTGAATGAGCTGCGCATCGGATGGACGCGCAACTCCGTCTTCAGCCAAGGCCTCGCCATCCCCGGTGTCCAGAGCCAGCTCGGCATCACCGGCACCTCCGACCCAAACGGTGTGCCCGGCGTCAACTTTACCGGCTACTCCGGCTTCGGCGCCGCGAGCGGCATGCTGGGCGATACCGACAACGTCTATGAGTTCCATGACAGCTTCAGCTGGCTGCATGGCAATCACCAGATCAAGTTCGGCGGCGACCTGGACTACACGCGCTCCGTCAACTCCAGCGCCAACGCCACCGCGCGCGGCACGTACAACTTCACCGGAGCCTTCACGGCGCAACTGAACGGCGGCAACGCCACTGTCGCAAAGACCGGCGACTCCTTCGCGGATTTCCTGCTTGGCGTTCCCACCAACGGCGAAGCCAAAGGCATGCCGCCCACCCACTTCAAGTGGTGGACCATCTCGCCCTACGTGCAGGACACATGGAAGATCACGCCGCGGCTCACCGCAAACATCGGTCTCTCCTGGTTCGGCAACACGTCACCGTCGGCAACCGACACCACCAACCGCAATCTCCTCCACAGCTTCGACTTCAACACGGGCCTTCCGACCTTCGCCGCGCTCGGCCAGATCAACGGCCAGCTGTATCGCATGACGCGCACCAACTTCGCCCCGCGGCTCGGCTTCTCCTACGCCATCGACGACAAGACGGTGCTCCGCGCCGGCTACGGCATGTACTACACCACGCAGATGGCGCTCAACGTTCAGTATGCTGTGGTCTCGCAGATCATCACCGTCAACAACTCCATCTCGAACACGCAGCCCACGGCCGCGTACACGCTGGGCGTCAACGCGTTTCCGCCCGCCACTGTGGGCCAGATCACGGCGGCGCAGGTTCCCGGCATCACCGGTCCCATCCAATACCTCTCGCCCGATATACGCTCCCCCTATGAGCACCAGTTCAACCTGGACGTACAGCGCACCTTCGGCCGCTACCTGCTGGACGTGGGCTACATCGGCAATGCGTCGCACCACCTTGCGCTGAACTTCAATCCGCTGGACTGCTCCAACATCGCGAACCCCAGCGACCTGACCTGCGTGAACGCGCGCAACCCATACCTCGCGAAGTTTCCGTACATGCAGGAGGTCTCAAGCTTCGGCTGGGGCAACTTCAACGGCGCCATCGTCAAGGTGCAGCGGCAGTTCTCAAACGGCTTCAGCCTGATCGCCAGCTACACGTACTCAAAGGCGCTCGCCTCCGCGCAGCAGGGCAGCAACAGCACCCTCAACCAGCGCCGCAACTGCCTGCAGTGCGACTACGGCCCGACCACCTCGAACGTGCCGCAGGCGCTGGTCGTCAGCGCCGTCTACGATCTGCCGGTCGGCCGCGGCAAGCGCTTCGGCAACGGCATGAACCGCGCCGCGGATGCGGTCGTAGGCGGATGGAACGTCAACTTCATCTCCACCTTTCAGGGCGGCACGCCGTTCACCGTGACCGCGCCCAATACAACGCTGTGGCCCTCGGCCAACATCCGCGCCAACCGCCTCTGCGGCGGCGGACGCTCCGGCCTGCAAAATAAAAATGTGCGCAGCAACGGCTATCTCTGGCTGCAGACAGGCTGCTTCGCCGCCCCGGCAACCGGCCTCTTCGGCACCGGCGGCTTCGACATCCTCAACGGGCCCGGAGTCGACAACACCGATCTCGGCGCGCACAAGACCTTCGACATCCACGACAACCTCAGGTTCACCGTCCGCGGTGAGTTCTTCAACGTCTTCAATCACGCGCAGTTCAACAATCCGGATAGCGGCGTCGCCAGCGGCACCTTCGGGCGCATCACCTCGGCCCGATCGCCGCGCTTGATTCAGATCGGCGGCGTGCTTAACTTCTAGGCGCGGCCTACGCAGCTGTCTCGCATCTTCAATCTCCACTCCGGCATCGCAGGGATCATGGCCAACAGGAAAGATCGTCGAGAGTTTCTACGTGAGTTCATGCTGGCCGGCGCGGGTCTCGCCGCGGCGCGAGCCACCGCACAGACCGCACCGGCCCACGCACCGGCTCAGGTATCTGCAGACCGGCCCAACATCGTTCTCGTCCTGGCCGACGACATGGGCTACTCCGACATCGGCTGCTACGGATCCGAGATCGACACCCCCAACCTCGACCGTCTTGCAGCCGGCGGCCTGCGCTTCAGCCAGTTCTATAACGCGCCCCGCTGCTGTCCGTCGCGTGCCTCGCTGCTCACCGGCGTCTACTCGCACCAGGCGCACATGGGCATGATGACCTCCGATCACGGCCGCTATCCCTTCCCAGCATACGAAGGCGACCTGAACCGGCAGTGCGTCACCCTCGCCGAGGCCCTCAAAGCCGGCGGCTACACCACGCTCATGTCCGGCAAGTGGCACCTCACGCCGATCGCGGAGGGTTCCGCCCCTGCCGCCCAGGCTGACGACAAGCACAACTGGCCGCTGCAGCGCGGCTTCGATCACTTTTACGGCATCATCGCCGGCGCGGCCGACTACTACGACCCGGCCACGCTCGTCCGCGACAACGAGCCGATCCGCGAGTCCGCCGCAGACTTCTATCTGACGGACGGTATTGCCGCAAACGCGGCTTCCTTGATCGAAGAAGCCGTGAAGCTTCACCAATCCTTCTTCCTGTACGCGGCCTTCAACGCGCCGCACTGGCCGCTGCAGGCGCCGGAGCGCGTCGTCGCCAAGTACCGCGATCGCTACGCCGCGGGCTGGGACCAGATGCGCGCCGACCGCCATGCGCGGCAGCTCCGCATGGGCCTGCTCAAGCCCGAGTGGCCGCTGACCCCGCGCGATGAACGCGTTCCCGCATGGACGCGTGCCTCCTTCAAGCCGTGGGAGATCGAGCGCATGGCCGTCTATGCCGCGCAGGTCGACTGCATGGACCAGGGCATCGGCCGCATTGTCGCCACGCTCGAACAGACCGGCCAGCTCGACAACACGCTTTTCCTCTTCCTCTCCGATAATGGCGGCAACTACGAGGAGATCGGCCGCATGGCGCCCAACGCAAAGCGGCCCGTCTACATGCGCGAGCGCACCCGCTCCGGCGCGCCCGTCGTACCCGGCAACGATCCCGCCATCCTGCCCGGACCGGCTACCACCTTTCAGAGCTACGGCGGCCCCTGGGGCAACGTCAGCAACACGCCCTTCCGCCTTTATAAGCACTTCGCGCATGAGGGCGGCATCGCCAGCCCGCTGGTCGCGCACTGGCCCCGCGGCATTCGCTCCGGCAACGCCATCACGCACCAGCTCTCGCACGAGATCGACATCATGGCTACCTGCCTTGACGTAAGCGGCGTGCCCTACCCGGCGCACAGCAAGGCGGGTCCCGCGCCGCCGCCGCTGGAGGGCCGCAGCCTTCTCCCCGTCTTTCACGGCGGGTCCGTCGCCGAGCGCGGCATGCTCTTCTGGGAGCACGAGGGCAACTGCGCCGTGCGCGACGGCAAATGGAAGCTCGTCTCCTGCTGGCCCGGCACCTGGGAGCTCTACGACATGGACGCCGACCGCACCGAACGCCGCAACATCGCCGACGCGCAGCCCGAGCAGGTCGACCGGCTCGCCCGCGCCTACCGCGACTGGGCTCGCCGCGTAGGCGCGCAGCCATGGCCCATGCCGCAGACGCCCGCCGGCGAGCGCGGCGGCGCACTGCCGCTTCCCGACTACCTCAAGACAGATCGCACCTGAGATCAGCTTCCTCAACGCGTTCGACTCCGTGGAGAACAGCACCATGACACTCTTTGAACTGCGCCGCTCTCTCCTGCTTTTTCACGTGCTTGCCTGCTTGCAGTGTGCCGCCATCGCGGGCGCGCAGGTCAGCGTCACACGGCCCAACCCGCCCACCGTTACGGTCAAGGTCTCGCCCCACGGCACCACGCGCATCGCCGACACCGTCTTCGGCAGCTTTCTCGAACCCATCGGCAACTCCATCAATAACGGCCTTGCGGCGGAGATCCTGGTCAACCGCAGCCTCGAAGGCGGTCTCTGGAACCACGTCAATCTCGAGAACCTCTTTCGCGAGCAGCCCGAGCTGATCGAGTCCTCGAACTCGACCGGCATCCCGCTGCCCTGGCAGTCGCTCAACAGCGCCGCCGGCAACCGCTTTGAGCTGCACGTTGGCCGCGCCGCGAACAGCTGGCAGTCGCTTGAGCTCATCGGCCAGCCGCGGGAGCTCACCGGCATCATGCAGAAGGTCTACCTGCCCGTGCAGCGCGTGCTCGGCTACAAGGTCTCGTTCTACGCGCGTCACATTAGCGGCCCGTCCGGCATCGATGTCTCGTTCCGCGACCGGGCTACTGGAGTTAACGGAGCCGCCGGCAAGGTGCTCGTCGAAGCCCACACCGAGGCCTCCGCTCCAGAGTGGACAAAGTACGAGGCAGTGCTGCGGCTGCCCGCCGGCTCGGTCGAGCGCCTGCAGGCTGTCAACTTCGGCCTCGCCGTCGAGGGCGACGAGCGCGCCGAGATCGATCAGATCTCGCTGCTCCCCGAGGACGCCATCGGCACCCTGGACCCGGATGAAGTTGCGCTCGCCAAAGCCATGCACATCACCGAGCTCCGCTTCGGCGGCAACTTCAGCTCGTACTATCACTGGCGCGACGGCATCGGCCCCGAGGACAAGCGCCTCACGATCCAGAACATCGCCTGGGGCATCCCCGAGTACAACAACTTCGGCACCGATGAGTTTCTACAGTTCTGCGACCTCATCGGCGCCACGCCGCAGTTCAACCTCAACATGGGCAGCGGCACGCCGGAGGAAGCCGCCGCGTGGGTGCGCTACATCCGCGCGCATCACACCGGCCCCGTCCTCTACGAGCTCGGCAACGAACTCTACGGCAAGTGGCAGGTCGGCTATCCCACACTCGACCAGCTTGCGCCGCGAACCCTTGCCTTCAGCCAGGCTGTGCGCGCCGTCGATTCCCAGGCCACCCTGATCGCGACCGGCCAGGTCCCGCAGGCTAACGATCGCTGGAACGAAACCCAGCTTGCCCTGCCTGCCGGCACCTTCAACGATCTCTCGCTCCACACGATCTTCGGTATGAATCATCCCGCGCTCGAGAGCGGCACGCCGGAGTTCGTCGCCGCGGCGGACTATGCCACACCCATCGGCATCGGCGCCTCTCTCGACCGCGTGCAGCGCGGCATCGACGCCCACCCGGACGCCCGCGGAAAGGTGCATCTCGCCATCACCGAATGGCTCTTCAACAGCAAGGGCTACGGCGAGCGCAACTTTACCAACGAGGCCCCGAGCTGGATGAACGAGGGCGGCGCCGTGCTCGCCGCGGGCTTTCTCAACACGGTCCTGCGCCGCGCCGGGTCGGTCACCATCACCGACATGACCGGCATCATGGAGTTCGCCGGCATCTGGAAGCGCCGCGAGCAGGTCTACGCCGTGCCCGCCTTCTACGCCTTCCAGATGTACACCGCCGTCAAGGGAGACACGCTTCTGCCCGTCACCAGCGACTCCGGCACCTACAGCGTTCGCAACGGCGTTCGCCAGCATGAGACGATCGACGACGTCCCCTTGCTCGACATCGTCGCCACCCGAAGTGCCGACGATAAATTCGTTACGCTGCTCTGCGTCAACCGCAGCCTGGAGCAGGACACCCCCACCAACGTCGATCTCGGCACCCTGCGGCCAACT
>CAXTJC010000114.1:0-8340 GCA_964244225.1 uncultured Acidobacteriaceae bacterium | reverse complement strand
CAGACCTTTAATTTGCGGTGCTCCAGTTGGGGGCCCGGTAGCTGCTACTTGACCACCTGTTGAAAGAGAGGCGAGCCGAGCAGGCTAGCGAACTGGCTGTCTGAGGAAGAGTAGCTGACCAGCAGAGTTCCTGAGCTGGACTCGATCGAGGTCTCATCGAGCGCACTCTTTTCGAGCGGCGTACCCTGCGCCTTCTTCAAAAGAGCGACTCCCTTCATCAACGCTGCAGCCGTCGCGGCCGTGACGGTATCGGACATGACGACAGCCAGATCGAACTTAACCCCATTCTGAAAGTCCATCGTGTAACGCGAGCTCTTCATACGATTTTTGACCGTGTCGTAGTCTGCCAGTCCGGACGCGTCGCCGAGGATACCCTTCATCATGGTTTGCGTACCTTTTTGATCGAGGAGGCTCCAGACGGCCTTTTGATCGACAGCACCCATCTCGCTGACGAACTCCGAGTTGGAGAGAAAGTTTGGCGCTATGCCGTCGCGGGCGTCCAGGGCTGCGCGCAGGGCCTCGCGATCGCCGAAGACCATCGTCGTCTGATTAAGGAAAGCGACGCTAAGTCCAGCAGCACCCATAGGATAGATGGTGTTGTTGCGAAGGGTTATGGTTTTTGTCTTGTTCTTGGTGAAGTTGGCGAGGATCTCGCGCGTGCGGAACTGTCCCTGCGCGATGCCGACGGTCTTAGCCTGCTCTCCGCCGTTTGGTCTAAACGCTGCAAATGCAAGCACATCGGCATCCTGATCCACCTTCAATCCGGATGTCTTGAGGGAGGTCTCAAGACGTTTGAGCTCGGGCGGAAGAGTACGGTCTTTGAGGCTCATCGCAGCGGGTGAGTTTTGCATGGCGCGGTAGTCGACCACGATGAGCTGCTGGACGTCGTGGGGGATGACGGCTTTCGCGTCGCTTGAGAGCTCGGCGGCGTTGGCCATGCTGGTGAGAAGAAGTGCAGCAGTTGCAAAGAGATACGAAGGACGTACACGCAAGGGGAGACTCCGGGGAGAGCGATGGATCGGACGTTTTGATTGTTCCCTGAACGGCGGCGGAGTGCAAGCGCCGATGGTTGTAGATACGAAAGGGAACCACGGTTTGGACGTGGGGTTAGAGCAAATGTCATGCGCTATAGACCCTCAGAAGGGCTCTTTTGGCACGAATTGGCGAGGTACGAGGCCTTAAAACGGGCTTTTGGTGCACTTCTGCAGCAGCATAGCGATGGCACAGTTCGAACGCCAACATTTCATGGATTGCCGAAACTTCTGGATGTTACCGAAGAGCGGTGGGCCAGGCGATGGGTGTGGTGAGCCGGCGCTCGAGGACCTTGGCGGCGGGATCGAAGCCGGGGATGCTGTCGGCCCAAAGGGTTGAGCCTTCGAGAGCCGCTTCCGGCACAAGCCCGATGAGCTCGCCCTCGATCACGCTGACGCCGTGGCGTGCGGCGAGCTGAATGACGGTGGCGAAGACCCGAGCGACAGGGGTCTGACGGAAGTCGGTGATGTTGATGCTGACCTGAGCCCGGCCGTCAACGAGCAGGCCGAGAGCCTTGACGCCGAGCAGACCGCCGGACGAGGCGCGGAGGTCACGCGCGATGGCGCGGGCGACCGAGATGTCGGGCGCCGGCCGGTCAAGCGTAACTCCGGCGCCGGTGGGTGGACCGAGAAAGACGTTGTAGGCGATGAGGAAGGAGCGGGCACCGACGGCGGACGCTCCGGCAGTGGCATGGAGCTCCGGGCCGCCGACGTCGGGACGGCGGGCGGTGTCGCGGAGAACGGCCTCGCGCAGACCTTCAAACTGACCTTTGCGGAGGTTTTCGAGCTCGACGCGATCCGGCCGAGCCGCGGCGGCGCCATAGAAGTAGACGGGGACGCCGAAGCGCCGCCAGATGCCGAGACCTGCCTGGCGGGCGAGCAGGGCGCACTCGGCGAGTGAGATGCCGCTGACGGGAACGAAGGGGATCACGTCGGCGGCCCCGATGCGGGGATGGACGCCGGACTGGCTGGTTAGATCGATCAGATCGGCGGCCTTGCCGGCGCCGCGAATGGCCGATTCCACGACGGCCTCAGGCGAGCCCGCTATGGTGACGACAGAGCGGTTATGGTCCCGATCAAGCGAGACATCCAGCAGACTCACGCCATCGACGGCCATGGCGGCAACGATCTGCTCGACGCGCGCGGGACTGCCGCCTTCAGAGAAGTTGGGGACACACTCGACGATGGGCGAGGGGCTCACCTGCCTATTGTCGCCGAAGAGCGGGGCTCAGGTGGATGTGGTCTACGGCATAAGGCAGTTGAGAGATACTGCTTGACCAGAGATGCAGCATGGGACTACGTTGCAGGCACCTCCCTGGGGAACTAAGAGCCACCATGAAGAGACCACGTCAACTTCGACATCTGCGTCGTCGGCGATCGCTTCAGCGTCTCCACCGGTCGTCCCGGCGCGACCTATTGCCGCATATCGAGCGTGTGCTGCTCTATCTGGCGCTCTTACTGGCGCCTGCACTGCTGATTCCTATCGCGGCTCTGGGATAGGCAACCGCAGCGACGAAATACAAGGGTCTCTCCGCTACGCGAGACGATAAGGCTGTCTCGCTTCGGTTGAGATGACGGCTTTCCAAGAGTTATTCAACAGGTTTTTAGGACGCGGGTTGGACGGTGGCGATGAACTCCCAGGCTTTGAGGGCGGCTTTCCGGTGCGGTGCTGCTTTCTCGACGTAGAGCGGACTCTCGATCACCTTACGGAGAGCGGCAAAGTTGGGATAGCGCACCACGGCAACGAGATCCCACTCGGGTTCCGCAGGCCCTAGAATCGTTTGGGCTACGCTCCCTGCGTAGACGACTTCGATTCCTTCGACCTTCTCTGCCGCTGCCACCTCGTTGAAGGCGGGAGCGTAGCGCTGCAGGTATGCCTCCATGCCAGAGCAAGGTGTCTGATCAGGGTCTTCGTATTGCGCCTGTTTGTGAAACTGGACCAGGTTGATCATGATTACGGGTTCGCCAGCAGGGATTTTTGCTGCTGCGGCGAGAATGTTCTTTGGGTCAAGACTGATTGCGCTCATGGTGTTCTCCTTGATTTTCCTGCGGTGTTTCGGCTACTGAAGCCCAGTGCTCTTCCAGTGCGGCGGCTACCTCTGCGCTTCGCTCTACGATTGTCCAGTGATCGGAGTCGAGCTTGAGCACGCGCCGAGCATGGGTGTCGAGGCCGAGCTCATCGGCAAAGGCGACCGGGCAGGCCAGATCGTTTTTACCCCATAGAACCAGGCCGGGACGTTGAATTGTGGCGAGATCGGGCTGCCACTCTGCCCCGACGTGCACGGCGGATCGATAGAGCCGAAGGATGCAGTCGGCCATGGTCTTGTCGAAGCGGCTTGCTGTCTCGCCGGCTCGCTCTGGCGGAAGTCCCGCTTGCACCAGAGTCTCAGCGAGTCGTTCAGGGGTGAGAGCCTCCATCCATCTCTCGCCCTCGCCGGGCGTCTGCCAGATCTTGGCGAGCGGATGCCAGATGTAGGTCTTGCTGACCGGACCGCTTCCCGCGGCCCAGGATCGGACGAGATCGGGGCGCAAGGAGACAACCCGCATGACTAGCAGGCAGCCCCAGTCATGCCCGACCAGATCCACCGGTTCACCGATCTGTTCCAATTGGTGGATGATCCAGTTGACGTATTCTTCTTTGGTTGCGGTGAAATGCTCAGGGAGCGGACTGTTGAATCCGGGCAGAGAGAGGGCGATGCCATCGTTGCGGAATAGATGGCTTCGTACCGGGTCCCAGACGTGAGCGGTATCGGGTACTCCATGTATAAAGACGGCCGGCATAGACTCCTTTTCCGCCATGACACGGTACCCCTGCACAAAGGAACGCTGGGGTATTCACGGCTACACTTCGACAATATGATGCAGACTGTCGAAATAGGATGCAGGGGATGAGCCGAAAGATCACGGATAGTGAGCTGGCCTTGAGAAAGGATCAGATTGTGCACGCGGCGGCAGAGGTGTTTCTTCGCTATGGTTACGCCCGCACCACGATGGCCGACCTGGCGGTGTCAGCCAGGATCTCCCGCCCGACGCTCTACGAGCTGTTTCCCGGCAAAGAAGAGCTGTTCTCTGCCGTGGCGAGCTATCTGAGCCGGGTGACGCTGCAGGAGTATCGGCAGACGCTGCCGAGGCTTCGATCGCTGAAGACAAAGCTGCATCGCTTCTGCGCGGACTGGGCGACGCACGGACTCCGGCTTTCGCAGCTCCATCCCGACGCGAAAGACCTGTTCAATCTTGAGTTTCCTGCCGTGCGGGGGATGTACGAAGACTTTATCGGCTTTCTTATCGAGGTGATCTCGGCTGAACCGCATAACTCGAGACTTCCGCTGGAGAAGGTGGTCTACAACCTGGTGTTCTCTTTTACCGGCCTGCTGGAGGCGGCGCGGAACGTTGAGCACATGGAGGAGCTGGTCGCGCTGCAGGTCGATATTTTTCTCGCCACGATCCTGCCGACGCGCTAGCTGACACCGATACCGATGGGTGCACTTCTCTAAGAGATCCAAACGCTAAAGGCGGTACGACGGTATTTTATGCTTCGCGTGGAGGGATGCGGATGTCAGTGGGGGCCGCTGTGCAACAAGTTATTTTCATTGTGGCAGTCACGGCTGCCAGCCGCTTTCTACTATTGCGCGATCGCATCCGGTGTTTTCCGAAACAAAAGAAACTGGCCGAACAGAGACGCGCCCGAGAAGCAGAGATTGACCTTCAGCGGCAGCAGTTCCCGAGCGGGCGGAATGTGCTTGACGCGGTTCTGGTGATGCCGAGGACGACGCCCTTTCAAGCATGCCTGCTGCTGTGCCATGGAATAGGCGAGACGGTGGAGCACTGGCAGGCGGCGCAGATGCTGCTGGCTGAGCACGGGGTAGCTTCGCTGGTGTTCAACTACTCCGGCTATGGGCAGAGCACGGGATGGATCAGTGCGGCGCAGTGCGAGTGCGATGCGATTGCGGCCTTCCGTTTCCTTGAACGGCGGCTTCCTGGGAAACGTATCTCGTTGCTTGGATACTCGCTGGGAAGTGGGATCGCGGCCGCGATCCTGAGGCGAGTTCCTGCGCATACGCTGGTGTTATGCGCAGCGTACACCTCGTTCCGCGATGGAGCGCGACGGGCTGGACTGCCGGGCTTCCTAATCGGCGTGTTTCCCGATCTCTGGGATTCGGAAAGGGCGCTGCGAGGCTGTTCCGTGCCTGTGGTAATCGTGCAGGGCGAGCAGGATCGGCTCTTCCCGCCTGCAATGGCACGACAGCTGGCGCGGGCGTGTGATGGCGCGTGTGAGCTGATGATAGTGCGGGGTGTCTCACACAATGGCCCGATCTTTGATCCGCAGCCGGGCTACTGGTCGGCCCTGATCGCACGGCTTTAGAACATTTTTCCTGATGCTATGGCGTTGCTTTAGTGCAGTGGAGGCCATTTTCCTTGAGAGAAAATGGCACGGACGGGAGTGACTTGCTGTACACCTTCAGGAAAAATGCTTTAGCTTGCGTGAAGACGATCCGATTGAGTTACAGAAGTAGTTAGCCGGGCCGGACAAGAAGCAGGTTCCTCCCCTTCCCACCCCAGCGAGCAAATGCGCTCGCCGGGGACCCCGGGGCTTCGGCTTCGCTCAGGGTCGGAATGGAAGAAAGAAAAGCAAAGGACTTGGGGAGCGCGAGGCTACTTCCACCAGGTGTAGCCGATGTTGAGCTGGATGCTGGCGTTGACGCCCGGGTTGCGGTCGCCGAGGGATGCAGAGGAGATGTGGACGGCGTTGGCGCCGAAGTCGATTGAGCGGTTGGGAGTGACGAAGTAGTGTAGGCCGACGCCGCCCTGCGGGGTGAAGTTCCAGACGCTGGCGTCGGCGTTGGGACCGTTATTGGCGAGGGAGTGGTCGGTGTTGCCGAAGGCGGGATACTTGTGGTTCGTCCAGAGCAGGCCGCCGGCGCCCTGGGCCCAGGGGGTGACGCGGTGGGTGCCGGCGAAGTTCCAGCGCAGGATGATGGGGGTGGCGGTGATGCCGGAGAAGGTGCCGCCGATGGTGTAGTTGGCGCTGCAATAGTCGCCGGGGACGCCGAAGGTGCCGGGCTGCGGCGTGGGAAAGCAGCTGGCCTTCTGCATCTTGGGGGTGTAGGACTGCCAAAAGGGGAAGAGCTCGGCGGCGTACTCGAAGTTGCCGCGAAGAAGGCCGGAGCCGTGGTTGCCGGTGAGGACTTTTCCGGCGTGGATGCCGGCCATGAGGAACTTGAAGTCACTGCGATCCTGAGTGACGCCGACGCCGCCCTGGACGAGCGCGCCGAACTCAAGCGGCAGAGCCGCGGCTGAGGGTTTGGTCAGGCCTTCCTGCGCGCTGGCCGCGGTAAAGGAGAGCACGGTAAGGGCGGCGGTGAGGAGGGTACTGCGGAGGGACAAGCGGGGCTCCTTGGGTCTGGGTGGTGATGTCGAGGTGGTAGCAGTTGGGGACAGATCTATTCTAGCGGGCGAGAAGGGACGGGAGGAGAGCCGGCGAAGAGCTGATGCTGCAGGGTGAGTTCGGCGAGGAGCGCGGGGCGCAGGATGCGGGTGGCGTAGTCGGCGGAGAGCTCGATGAGGCCGCAGGAGCAGTGGCGGTTGTCGTCCCAGCCGGGGTAGTCGGTGATGGGGTAGAGGCAGATGCCGAGCAGAGGGACGCCGGCGCGCTGGGCGGCGCGGACTTCAGCAGAGATGTAGCCGAGCCAGCCGATGGCGGAGTCGGATTCGGCGCCGGTCTCGGTGATGAGGATGGGACGGTTATAGCGCTGCCAGAGGTCGAGGAGCAGGGTGTGGAGGGGGCGATGGAGGGCGTGGCCGGGTGGGGTGCGCTCCCCTTCGTGGATCCACTCGTTGTTCCAGTAGAAGTTGACACCGATGAGGTCGAGCAGATCGGGGCCGCCGCCGAGATCGGGTTCGGTGAGACCGCTGAGCATATCCCAGACCTCGAACTGGGCGTTGGAGTGGGCCAGGACGCCGGCCTCATCTTCGGGGTGCGCCGGGTCGGCGACGATGCGGATGATGGGTTCGGCCTGGACGAAGCGTGCGGTGGGGTCGACGGCACGGATGGCTCGGGTGGCGGCTATGGTGGCGCGGACAAGATTGCGTTTCAGATCGGGTCCGCGGCCGGCGCCGTAGGGAAAGAAGTGTTCGATGTCGCCGCCGACCCAGGACCAGAAAGAGACCTCGTTAATGGGGCAGAAGAAGGAGGGGCCAGGGAGGTTGGCGGCGGCGCGGCGATCCCGAATGAGCGTTGCGGCGGCAGTGGCGAAGGCGGTGAAGCGCGTGACTAAGTCGGGGGAGAAGGGATCGAGGCCGTCAGGAACTCCCCAGTGGCAGAGATCCCAGAGAACCTGCGTTCCAGTGGCGATCGCGGCGTCGAGCATGGGCAGGAAGCTGGACCAGTCGTAGTCGCCTGGACGGCGCTCGATGAGGTGCCAGCGGAGGCCGTCGCGGACGGTGTGAATGCCGGCGCAGGCGAGCAGGCGATAGTCCTCGGCGGTGCGGATGTCGTGATGGGTGGCGGCGAGGACGTCGAGGCGGGTGCGGTCGCGGCGGCGGTGGGTCGCGCATTCAAAGCCGCCAAGGAAGAAGCTTTGGAAGGGGCTGGCTGTCACTGAATTGAGGGTAGCGTGTTCGATGGCGGGGCGGAATGATGGATCGGGATCCGCGGTCGTGCGATGAAGGTGGAGGTGATGGGGTCAAGACCGGCAACGGATGGTGAGACAGGGGCCCTTAGATCGTCTCCTGACCGACGGCGAGACGGCGATGCAGCAGCGACAGCACGAGGCTATACAGGGTATGCGCCAGCTCGGGGTCGTAACGGACTCCTTCGTCGCGCAGAAAAGCATGCGCTCCGTTGACCTCATGCCAGCTCAGCAGCGTGCATGCGGCGTTGAGGCGTTCCAGGATCTTCATTCGGCCTTCGAGCGGCACATGCGGGTCTTGCCTTCCCCATACCATCATGAGCTCACCGCGAAGATCGGCGGCGCGCTCGAGCGAATCATCTCCGTGGCCGAGCGAGGCCTTGTGCAGGTCGGTCGCGTAGAAGCAGACGGTTGCCTTGACGCGCTGATCGAAGCCTGCGCGGAAGGCGAGATGCCCGCCCAGGCAGATGCCAAGACTCCCGATGGCTCCTGTTGTATCAGACCGAGCGGCGAGATGATCGATGACGGCGCGGGCATCGTCGTCGTAGGCGGCGACAGTTTTGCGATACTTCAGCTCATTGCCGCGATCCGAGCCGGCCTGGTCATAGGCCAGCACGGTGCCGGCAGGCTCGAACTCGTGATAGATCTCGGGGCAGGCGACCACATAGCCATGACCCGCA
>CAXTJC010000113.1:0-8344 GCA_964244225.1 uncultured Acidobacteriaceae bacterium | reverse complement strand
GGGGACACGCTGATTTAGTCCTGAACGTATGACCAAGCTAACCTCAGCGGCTAAAGCCTTATAGCAAAGAAAGCACGTGTGGCATGGCTGAAGCCATGCCCTTAACAAAGGGACACTTAATCAATTAGAGCGCACCCAGGAAAGAGCGAGGGGTAATTGCCACGGCGGCGAAGCAAATGCGGGGATCTCTCCACTGCGCGTTCCACCCTACCGAGCAGAAACGCTCGTTGGGGACCCCGGTTGGTTCGGTCGAGATGACGGCTGTCTTTGAGTTCTTCAAGACGTTCGGAGGTCTTCTTCTTCTGTTTCGCGTGCCTTGCGGTTTTTATTCCCGCCTTGCGGTTTTATTTCGTTAGTCGAGCGAGATGGCTGTGGTAGCATTTGGCAAATCCAAACCAGGTTTCACCATAGTTGCGCTTTGTCTTTCATTGACTCACGCAGGACTGTCTTCCATTGCCCTTTTTTGGCGATGCACGTGTGTCTGACGTTTCAGCAAGCCTATCTATAACCGGCAACCGGTCATGTCCATATCTCTGCAAAAGGGGTTCTCGCAGCCCGTGGGAACCCCTGCGTCTCGATAACCGCCATCGCTTACCGGGTCTGTCGTAGCGCTCTTTGGTTCGGCCACTTGATGCACTTCATGAGGAGGGGTTTATGCAAACAAATAGAGGCGGCATGCGGAGACTTTTCTGGCTTGTTTGGCTGCTCATCGTTGTACCGTCGTTCTCGCAGACCTTTCGTGGAAACATCAACGGTACGATCACCGATCCTTCAGGCGCGGTGGTCGCCGGCGCCAAAGTGACTGCCACGGAGACGGCGACCTCCGCGTCGCAGGGAGCCGTGTCGTCGGGCTCAGGCGAGTTTGCTTTCAATGACCTTCAGGCCGGCACCTACACGATCAAGGTTGAGGCAAGCGGATTTCCTGCCACGGAGGTGAACAACGTGCAGCTGCTGGCGGGCAAGGTGTATACGCTGCCGGTGAAGCTGTATCTTGCGCAGGAGTCCGCAACGGTGGAGGTGGCGGCCGATGCGCTTTCGCTGGATACCACGACGATCGCGCAGACCACTACGCTCTCGGGTGTGGCGCTGCAGAATACGCCGCTTAACGGGCGCGATTTTACGCAGCTGCTTGGCACCTCATCGTCCTTTGCGGGCTACAACAACTCGGGCTCGGTCAACGGGATGCGCAGCGACCAGCTGAACTACACCATCGACGGCACCGATAACAACGACCTCTACCTGCAGACGGACGCGGTCAACCAGGGCGGCATCTCCGGCATTGCCGGCGTGGTCTATCCGGTTGACGCACTGGAGGAGTACTCCCTTCAGACCACCGGCAACGCCGAAGCCGGCCGCAGCCCCGGCGGCAACCTCAACATCACGACGAAGTCCGGCACCAACCAGATTCATGGCACGGCGTACTACTTCAACCGGAACGAGGCGCTTGCCGTGGCCTCACCCTTCACCACGCCCGGCGCGGGCAGCTCGCCGCTGCGCAATCAGAACTTCGGCGGCTCAATCGGCGGCCCCATCTGGAAGGATCACACCTTCCTGTTTCTCTGCTATGAGGAGCAAAAGTTCCTGATCGGCGCGGTGAACACCACGACCGAGCCATCGCCCGCCTACACGGCGCTTGCTCTCGCCGAGCTCAAGAAGTACGGCGTCGCTCCCAATGCGGTTTCGCAGAATATCCTGAGCACGCTTTGGCAACCAGCTTTGATCGCCAACCTTCCGGGGACCCCACTCAACTACTCCGCCAGCTCGCCTGAAAGCGGCTACAGCCACAACGTGGTTGCCAAACTCGACCACAACTTCAGCGACAAGAGCCATCTCTCCGGCCGCTACTATCTGGGCCAGGGCTACGCGCAGGCGCCCAGCGGCTCCTACCTGCCCGAGTACTTCCAGGTCGTGCCGTCGCACATCTCGAACTACGACGTGGTTTGGAACTACAGTCTTCGGCCTAACCTGACCAACCAGGTGGCCGCCGGAGTCAGCTACTTCACCCAGGGTTTCGCCGACCTGAACCACACCCAGAACCCGCTCGCCCTGGCCGGCCTCAACACCGGATCAGCGGTTTCCGGCTCGCCCACGATCAACATCACCGGCTTTGACGCAATCGGCCCCACTCCCACGTCGGGCCGCAACGACATCACGGGGCACATCTCCGACACGGTGTCATGGACGCTCGGCAAGCACCAGATCCGATTGGGTCTCGAGTACCGCCGCGCGACTATCGATCTTTACTACAACTTTGGCGGCCGCGGCAGCTTCAACTTCGGAAGCGGCGGCGTTCTCGGGCCGTGGCAGAACGATGCCTCGGTTGCCGATTCGAACGTTCTGAACCTGGCCGACTACATGGCGGGCTACGCGTACCAGTCCTCGATCACGCTCGGCACCCAGGAGCGCTTCCTCTACACGCACACGGCATCGGGCTTCGCCGAAGACTCCTGGCAGCTTAGCCCGAAGCTGAACGTCAATCTCGGCCTGCGCTATGACTACCAGCAGCCCTTCTACACCAACCCTGCCAACACCTCCATCTTCGATCCCGCCAAAGGCGGCCTGGTTGTAACCGGCGCCGGCGGCGGCGCTCCCAACTACGACTACAACAGCACCAAGCTTAATTTTTCTCCCCGTGTCGGCTTCTCCTACCAGGTCAGCCCTGCTACGGTGGTGCGCGGCAACTATGGGCTCTACTTCGACCAGCCCGCCGGCCAAGCCTTCTACGGCAACCTGGGCATTCCCAACGGCGGCGCCAGCGGCGTTAATAACAACCCCGCCGGGACCGAGCCGAACGAGGCGATCATTCTGACCAACTCCTCGAGCGCGCCAACCTCGATCTGGACCGCTAACCAGGCCACGCCCATCTTCACGGCCGCCGGGGGCCAGCCCACAGGCAGCAACGTGGTCTCTATCTACTCGGTCACCCGCAACTTTAAAACTCCCTACGCGCAGAACTTCGGCATCAACGTCGAGCAAAGCTTCGGCCACGCCTGGCTGCTGAATATCGGCTACGTCAGCACGGGCAGCCGTCATAACCTTGTGCTTGAGGACATCAACCAGTCCGCCGTGGTTCCGGGAGTGCGGCTCGATCAAGGCGTGCCGGCGGCAGGGGCTGTGTTCTCACCGCAGCAGATGTCGCGTCCGAACTTTATCAAGTACCCCAACTTCGGCATCATCAATCAGATGAGCTCTGCTGCCTCATCCAGTTATAACGCGCTGCAGGTTTCGATGCGCAGCAGCGCGTGGCACGGCCTCACCAGCCAGTTTTCCTACGCGTGGAGCCACAACCTCGACGACGCCAGCGGCTTCGCTACCAACCCACAGAACTCGTTCAACCTACGGGGGGACTGGGGGAACGCCAGCAACGACATTCGCAATCACATGTCCGCGTACCTGAACTACGACATTCCAGGCCTGGCTTACGGTCCGGCCGTGCTCACGCATGGCTGGCAACTCAGCAGCATCCTCAAGTTTCAGGGCGGCGAACCGATCAACGTGCTCTCTGGCGGTGACAATAGCGGCACCGGTGAAAACCAGGACCGGGCAACGATCACCGGGCCGGCTGTTAATGGAGACCGCTCCGTGATCGGCTACTCGCACGCCCAGTACCTCAACCCCAGCAGCTTCGCGGTACCGGCCATCGGCACCTACGGCAACCTTCGCCGTAATCAGGTCTTTGGCCCCGGCTTTGGCGACGTCGACCTCTCGCTCATCAAGAACGTTCCTCTCTACAAGGAGCGACTTCGCGCGCAGCTCCGCGTGGAGATGTTCAACGTCCTCAATCGCGTCAACCTGGCCCAGCCAAACAATAACAGCGGCTCCGGGGCTTCGTTTGGCGCGAGCACGTCTACTATCGGCGTCGCTTATGGTGCGCCCGGGATCGGCTCGGGCGAACCGTATAACACGCAGCTCGCCCTGAAGATTCTTTTCTAGGAGAGCTCTGTCTCTACGTCGCTTCGCTCCGTGATTAAAGACAAATGCGGGGATTCGTTCGCTGCGCTCAGAATGACAAACAAAAAGATGGGTTGTCGTATGTGGGGGTCTTTCCCTGCGGCAAGCTCGGGGTCAGAATGACAAGCGTCCTGTGCGGGTTTAGGCGAGGAATTCAGCGAATGTTTACCGTGCGGCAATGTTTGAGGTGGGGTTGCGCTGGTACATACGACGGTGAGGTAACTCCCTATGCGATCGCACTCTCTTCTTTCCGCGGGCCTTCTGGCTCTTCTTCCGATAACTGGTATGGCCCAGGGTACGGCCGACTGGGACCGGAGCAATCGTGGCGATATCAGGCATGTGCTGCTGATCAGCGTGGACGGCATGCACGCGGTCGACCTGCGCAACTGCGCGGCGGGTGTGGCGGGTGTGAACAGCGGATCGCCCTACTGCCCGAACCTGGCGGCGCTGGGCGAGACGGCCGTGAACTATGTGGCGGCGTCGACGTCGAAGCCGTCGGACTCGTTTCCCGGGCTGACCGCGATCGTTTCGGGCGGAACGCCGAAGTCGACGGGCGTGTACTACGACGTAGCGTATGACCGATCGCTCGATGCGCCGAAGGTGACGACCGGCAACGGCGTGCAGGCCGGGCCGTGCAACGCATATGGCGCGCCGACCGGGACGACGACGGAGTATGAGGAAGGCATCGACATCGACAAGACGAAGTTGAACGGCGGCGCGCCGGGAGCGGGGCTGACGGACGGCGGGATTGCGTCGATCAACCCAAACCGGCTGCCGCGCGATCCCGCGGCGGGATGCGCGCCGGTGTTTCCGTGGAACTTTGTGCGGACGAATACGATCTTCGGTGTGATCCATGAGGCGGGCGGGTATACGGCGTGGTCGGACAAGCATCCGGCGTACTCGTCGGTGGCGGGCCCGGGCGGCGGGACGCTCGATGATTTTTATGCGCCGGAGGTCAACTCGACGGTGATCGGGCTGCCGGGCGTGAAGACGCCGGAGGGGCTCTCCTGCGCGGCGGTTGCGGATCCGACGCAGACGGCCGCGTGGGTGAACAGCTTTCAGAACATCAAGTGCTACGACACGCTGAAGGTGGAGGCGATCCTGAAGCAGATCGAGGGCAAGACGCACACCGGCGCGGCGGCGAAGGTGCCGAACATCTTCGGGATGAACTTCCAGGCGGTGAGCGTTGGGCAGAAGCTGATTGAAGCCGGCGTGGGCACGGGCGGCTACACGGATGCCGCGGGAACGCCGCAGCCGGAGCTGCTAAAGGAGATCCAGTTTGTGGATGCCTCGATCGGCGAGATGGTGACGGCGCTCAAGAACACGGGCAACTACGAGAACACGATGATTGTGATTACGGCGAAGCATGGGCAGGGGCCGATCGACCCGAACCGCTTTCTGCCGATTCCGGGCCATGGCGGAACGAACGGCACGACGCCGGCGACGCTGCTGGCGAATCTGCTGCCGCTGTCGGAGTCGCCGCTGAACCCGGTTGGGATCGGCGCGACGGAGGACGATCTCTCACTGCTGTGGCTGAAGAATGCAGCCAACACGACGGAGGCGGTGGCGACGCTTGAGAAGAACGGCAAGGAGATCGGGCTGGGGACGATCTTCTACGGGCCGACAGTGGCGCTGAACTTCAACAAACCTGGTCTGCCGCCCTATGGCGATCCGCGGACGCCGGACATCATCGTGACGCCGAACCCGGGCGTGATCTACACGGGCAGCACGTCGAAGCTCTCCGAGCATGGCGGCTTCTCGCACGACGATACGAACGTGGTGATGCTGTTTGCGAACCCGAGCTTCACGGCGCAGACGGTCTCGGTTGCGACGGAGACGACGCAGGTGGCACCGACGATTCTGAAGGTGCTGGGGTTGAACCCGCAGAGCCTGGAGTCGGTGCGGCTGGAAGGGACGGCGGTGCTGCCGGAGGTGGAGAAGCAGGTTCGGCTACAGTAAGACGATGTGTTGTGCGAGGGGCGGATCGCGGTTGCGGCCCGCCCCTTTTCTTTTCCGCAGACTCAGCGATGGTCAGGGTCGGCGGGGAACATGCACTCGATACGAAGCTCTTGTGCGCTGATGGACTGCGGTGCGCCGACGGTAGTGACAAGCGAGAAGAAGGACGAGCGGTGATCGCCCTTGACGAAGGTGACGGGAATGACGGGGGTGTGGCTTCTGCCTACCGTGCTGAGGGTGGGAACTCCAGGATACTGCTTGAGATGATTGAAGAGATCGAGCGTCTTCTGATCGACGATGTGGCCGACAGCTTCATGATGAACGCGATTGAGGAGGGAGGAAGCGACCTCTTCCCAGTTCTCAATGAATGGCCGGATGCCCTGCGGATCAAAGATGAGATCGAGGAGATTGCGCGGGCGCGGGTGGGCGGCAAGATCGATGAAGGAGCCGAAGAGGCGCGGCGCTGCCTGGTTGGTCTTGAGGACGTTCCAGTAGCGATCGAGGACGAGTGCGGGCCATGGCTCCTGCTGCTCGAGGACGCGATCGATGGCTCTCGAGAGGATGGCCATCTCTGGCGCATCCAGAGCGCTTTCGTCGTAGAGGGGAGCGTAGCCGGACGCGAGCAGCAGGGCGTTGCGCTCGCGGAGAGGGATGTCGAGCGTTTGCGAGAGAGCGAGCAGGAGATCCCGGCCGGGTACGCTGCGACCGCTCTCGATAAAGCTGATGTGACGTTGGGAGACGTTGGCATCGAGTGAGAGGTCAAGCTGACTTTTGCCGCGCTGGTGTCTCCAGAAGCGAAGCAGGGTGCCGAGGGGATGCTGATCGGGTTGGGTGGAGGGGATCATGGGGCTCCAGAGATGCAGTTCATCGCGATCGGGAGGTTATGCGAGGGGACAGGGCGGGGTCGCGCGCGGACGACCCTGAACTGGCGGGTCTCATAAGCTGGACGGACGATTAGAACTGGACGGGCCCTACGGCGCCGATCCAGCTGCGGACCTTGGTCGGGTCGGTCTCGTCCATGTAGAAGAAGTGGGCCATGACAGGTTTGACGATGGAGTGCGCGGGGTTGTCAGGCCTCATGGTGACGATGCCGCGGAAGACCTTGAGGGAGCCGCCGTCCCAGTATTCCGTGATGTCGTGATAGGCGGTGAAGCCGGTATCGATGAAGGCGCGGAGGTTTTCACGGATGACGTCACGGCCGTTCCACTCGGCGACGCCGAGGCGGCAGGTTGCGTCTTCCGCGAAGCAGTCAAAGCCCGCGCCGAAGGTCTTGTCGTCGATCTCTTTCCAGAAGGCGAGGAGCCAGGCGGGCGGTGCGGTCTTGGTCATGGTGTTCATGTGCGATCTCCTTTGTGGTCAGGTGGCACCGGTTGAGGGAGCGGCCTGATGTCTGCTTTCACTTTCGGCTTTGTCGGGAGCGGCAGCAATTACCTCAGAGGTAATCGTTGTTCGGCTTTAGAGGAGAGAAGGCGTAGAGTCTGGCTGTGTCTCCGCGGCTGTGGCGATGATAGAGTTTGCGGATGCGAAGCAAGAGATCTGCTCTTAGGTTTGCGATGGCGCTGGTGGCTATTGCTGGTGTGGCGGCAAGCGCGGTGGCGCAGGGTGGCGTGGATCGGACAGTGGAGCTGCTGCAGCGGCTTTCAGACGCGCCGGGGCCCTCGGGTGCGGAGGAGGCGGTGCGGGCGATCATGGTGGGTGAGATGAAGCCGCTGGCGACGGCGCCGATCCGCTATGACGGCACGGGCAGCGTGGTGGCGCAGCAGGGGGCTACGGGCGGGGCTTCGGGCGGCCCGCGGATCATGATCGACGCGCACATGGACGAGCTGGGCGGGATGGTGCGGCGGGTGACGCCGCAGGGGTTTCTTTCCATGCAGATGCTGGGTGGGTGGCTGGACCAGGCGCTGGTGGACCAGCGATGGGTGATACTCGGGTCAAAGGGGCCGGTGCGGGCGGTGACGGGGATTCGCGATATTCATGTGCTGCCGGCGGCGGAGCGGAACACGGTGTTTCCGCGGGATGGGATTTACCTCGACGTGGGAGCCAAGTCGGCGGACGAGGTAAAGGCGATGGGGGTGGAGCCGGGCGATCCGGTGGTGCCGGATGCGCCCTTTGCGGTGATGAACGGCACGGACAACTACCTGGGCAAGGCGTGGGACGATCGCATCGGCTGTGCGGTGCTGCTGGAGGCGATGCGGCGGACGGCGAAGCTGCCGCACGCGAATCAGCTCTTCTTCGTAGCGACGACGCAGGAGGAGGTGGGTCTGCGCGGGGCGCGGGCGGCAACGGCGATGGTGAAGCCGGATATCGGCGCCGCGCGTGAAGGCGGAATTACGGGCGATGTGCCGGGAGACAGGCCGGAGGAGACGCAGGTGAAGCTGGGCGCGGGGCCGGGGATGTTCCTTTATGACTCAAGCACGATCGCGAACCGGAAGATGGT
>CAXTJC010000112.1:0-8356 GCA_964244225.1 uncultured Acidobacteriaceae bacterium | reverse complement strand
GGCTGTCTACCAACGCTATGCGGGGACGACGCATGAGTTCTTCGGCATGGGGGCGGTGGTCGGGAAGGCAAAAGCTGCCGAGCAGTTCGGCGCTGCGCGCATTGCGGCCTCGTTCAAATAGGCGAGCGCTTACCGGAAGAAGATAAGGGTGGAGAGATGTGGGGATCTCTCCACTTTCCGGTCAGCCGGTTTCTTGAGAGCCCTGGGCTTGAGGGTCCTGGGATGGTGGCTCGGTTTCGCTAGTGACATCGAGCAGTACGATTCGATCTGCCTGGGGACCCTTCTCTCCCTGGATGATGTCGAAGTCAACCCGGTCGCCTTCCTTGAGGCTCTTATAGCCGTCCCGTTGAATGCTGCTGAAGTGCGCGAAGACATCGGGCTGCCCGTCCTCACGACCGAGAAATCCATAGCCCTTTGCATTGTTGAACCACTTGACGAAGCCTCTGTATTGCGACATTCCGTCCTCTTCAATTGGACTGGGCTGGTTTTGGGTGCGAGTTGTTTCTGCGCGTCAACCGCTGCACGGTCGTGATCAGATGGAGCGGGTCCGAGGAGATCTTCTGAAGAGAGGTGGCGGCATGCTGCTGCTGGCTGGTAACGCTCGGATGTAGGAGGAGTATTTGCGGGGACGACCGGCCCTTTTGCGCCATTTGCTCGGCCTGCATACACTCCTCTGCTGAAAGGCTGTGGCAGAGGACGATCAGCTCCGGCCGATACTTTGGAAGCAGCCGTTCCAGCTCCGGCAGCGAGGCTGCCCGTTCGACCGAGAAGCCTGCTTTCGCCAGCATCCAGCCGCGGGTCTCCAGCAATGACAGGTCATGCCCGAAGATGAGGATGTGTGGCTGCGTCAACATTGCTTTAGAAAAGTAACTGGAAGCTATCCCCATCAAAATAGCTGTCGATGGATGGGAAGGTATGTACGCTACCGTACAGACGAGCAACAATCATTTCGATACGGTAGGTGCCTGCACTAGCACTGTCACGGCCAGCCATGGCTCGTGTCGCACGTTCCACCATGCGCCATGCGAACTGAATCGAAGGATGCTTGATGCCAGCCGTTGTAGAAAACCGCTTCCTGTCTTCCCTGTCCCCTGCAAGCCGCGATCTTATTCTGTCCCGCGCCACCGCTGTTCCACTACCGCTCAAGATGCTGCTCTACAAGGCTTCGGAGCCCGCTCAGTTCGCCTTTTTCATGACATCCGGCCTGGTCTCCATCGTAACCACGATGGTTGAGGGCGGCGCCGCGGAAGTAGGCATGATCGGCAATGAGGGCTTGACTGGAAGCCAGCACATTCTTGGACCAAACCTGCCTCCTACAGATTGCATGGTGCAGCTGCAGGGAACCGCGATGCGGTTACCGCTGTCCGATCTTCGCGAAGCGGTCCGAACGTCGGAGGAGATTCGTGGCCGTGTTCTTGAGTTTGTCCAGCAGCAGACGATGACGCTCAGCCAGATTGCCGGGTGTAACCGCCTCCATCCGGCAGAAGAGCGGCTTGCCCGCTGGCTGCTGATGGCGTTCGATCGCTCGCAGAGCGAGACGCTCGACTTTACCCAGGAGTTTTTGGCGGATATGCTCGGCGCGCGGCGAACGACGGTGACGATTGTGGCCGGCTCGCTGCAACGCGCGGGGCTGATTGAAAACGAGCGGGGACGGGTACGCATCCTGGACCGCGAACGCCTGGAGCAGGCAGCCTGCAGCTGCTATCCGGTGCTGAAACGGCTTCACTATGCGCTTTACCGAGGGTAGACGCAGGAGAGCGCGGGTATTTGGTGATGCACTGGGGAATAAAAAGCAGATTCTCCGCCTTTGGCGAAGGATGACAACAAGAAGAGCGAAGGATGACAACGAGAAATGCTGGAACCTATATAGGCTTGCCCTCGAAACGGTAGACCGATTTTGCCTCGATCTGCAGGAGTTCGTAGCTATTTTCGCCGTTATAGACCAATGACAGACCCATCAGATCGAAGAGTGCGAAGAAGTTCTCCCAGGTGATCTGCTCGAACGTGTCGGCTTGAAGGGGCAGATGTTCAAACACGAAGCGCAGAACGGCGGGCTCGCCATCAAACTTCCGGGGAAGGACTTCCGCCGGTAGAGCGTTGCGAGCGTGCGCCCAACTTTGAATTTCCTGATTATCCGATGTCGGTCCGCCCATGGTGCAACTCCTCTAAATGACAACAGCAAGTGTCTGTCGGATGCGCATAGGTGCTTCTGTGATTTGCGCCGTGAAGCCATGACCCTTTCGCCTTCCCTATGGCTGGTAGCCCTTTGGAACTATGGGCTTACAACTCCATTTGAGGTCTCAGGCGCCACATAGAGGACGCAGCGCCAGCGGCAGAGCTCTACAGGACAACAAAGAACTGTATCGGGACAATGCGGTTATGACATACCAAGGCGGTTTAGACGATGTGAATCTCCTGCATGGCATACGGATGGGGTCACGATAATGAGGGCGGAGAGCCCTGGCCTGGGATACGGGGGGCTGTTCCAGTGGTGGGAGAAGCTGCTTCACGACCACGAAAAACTCCCCTATCATGACGAGCTGCTCCCAAAGAGGGTGCGGAGCTGAGGCGTTTGAAGGAGTCGTAGATGAAGTGGCCGAGGTAGAGGCCGTCGAGGTATTTGTAGGGGAACTCGCCGGTGGTGTAGTGGCCGCAGGGGAGGGTGCGGGCGATGAAGTCTACGTGGTGCCGGCGGAGGTTGGTGAGGACGTCCTGCGAGAACTGTTCGAGGAAGGTGAGGTCCCAGGTGGCGTGGACGACGAGGACGCGTTTGGGGTGCTCTGCGAAGCGGGCCATGTAGGACATGGGGGAGATGGCGGTGAAGATCTCGCGGGTGAGGTCCTGGGTGAGGCCGGCGGCTTCGAGGGCGGCGCGGATGTGGCGGGTGGACTGGCCGGTCCAGACGACGTCGCCGAACCAGGTGGAGGCGTGATTGAAGGCGCAGACCTGGAGACGGGGATCGTGGGCGGCGGCGATGAAGGCGTAGGCGGAGCCGAGGGAGGTGCCAAGGACGCCGAACTGCTCGTATCCCTGCTGTGAGAGCCAGTCGAGGCAGGAGCGGATATCGACGACGGCCTGGCGGCAGGCATCAATGGTGCGGCCGATATTGGAGGAGACGGCGAAGTCGGAGCGCTCGAGCTCGGCGGGACGGCGGATGTCGTGGTAGGGCTTGGAGAGGCGGAGGGCGGAGATGCCGAAGCTGTTGAACATGTCGCACAGAGCGTTGTGGGAGAAGGCGTCGGCGTTCCACTGGGGCATGACGACGATGGCTTGTTTGGGGCGGCCGCGCTGCTGCGAGGGATGAGCGGGGTACCAGCGGGCGTTGACCTGATCGTTTTCGGGATGCGGGGTGGCGATGGGGGAGGTGAAGCGGAGGAACTGGGCGGGCTCTAGCTCGTCGATTTCAGCCAGGTGTTGCAGTTGGGCGTCGTGGGCGAGGGTTTCAGGGCGGACGTTGGTGGGGAAGAGCTGGGGGTAGCGGGTTTCGAGGCGGAAGTCGGTGGGGGTGGTGTAGCCGAAGAAGTCGTCGGAGTGGGCGACGATGTCGCGGTTGAGGGCGATCATTTGGTCAAGATCTTCGATGGGACTCTGGGGAGATTGCGCGCCGAGCCAGTCGAAACCCCACTCGAGGGGGCGGACGATGCGATTGGTGTCGCGGGTGGTGAGGTCGGTCTCCCAGCGGAGCATCCAGTTGGCGTAGAGCTGCGAGAGCATGTGAGGTTAGTTTACGTGGGTGGACATTGTGGAACGATTGTTCCCGGTGGATTGAGGTCTCCGGTAGAGAAGCGGGTTCCTCAACCGCGCTCGGAATGGAAGCAAGAACGGCAACAGCAACGGTGAAGGTACGTCGCTTCGCTCCGTGGTAAAAGCAAGTGCGGCGATTCGTTCGCTTCGCTCAGAATGACAAACAAAAGTAGGGTTAGAGGTCGGAGAGTTGGAGGCAGATGCGGCCGACGAGGAAGTCGGCGAGGGAGAAGGGGGCGAGGAGGGGGAGGACCTGAATGGGGTGTTCGAGGGAGAGGGGGCGGAGGATTAGGTTGGAGCCGTCGAGATCGACGAAGCGGAGGAGGAGGGAGTTGCCGGAGCGGACGGCGTAGAGGTTAGGCTGGGCGGCGCGGAAGGGGGCAAGGGAGATGTAGTGGCGGTCGAGGACGACGAGGGTGCCGCGGGCGAGGAGAGGGGCCATGGCGGCGGCCTGTTCGGTATCGACGCGGAGGGCGAGGAAGCGCTGCCAGTCAACGCGGCGGGTGGAGGCGCGGGAGGGGCCGCCCTCAAGGCGGGAGGCGGTGAGGTGGAGGGACTCAATGATGGCGGCGGGGGCGAGCCGGGGCTGGTTGATGGCGGTGGCGGGGCTGACGACCGGGACGCGGGTGACGGCATCTGCCGCGGCGCCGGCGTGAGAGGCATTTCCAGTGGAGGCGGTGAGATCGAGGGGGAGGAGCTGGTCGATGGTGAGCTTCTGGGCGGCGAGGACGCGATCGAGGCCTTCGAGTGAGAGGGCGCGGCGGCCGTTGAGGAAGTTCGAGATGTGCGCCTGGCGGAAGCCGGTGAGCTGGGCGAGACGGGTTCCGGTGAGGGCTCCGGCCTGGATGCGGCGGGCGAGTTCCTGGCGAAGGAGTTCGTGGAGGTCGGCGAAGTTCATTGAGGTAGAGGGTAGAACGGTGTCGATGAGGGAAAGATACGCTCTGCTTTAGCGAATATAAAGCGAAATGTTTACTTCTGGCAATTACTTAAGTGGCCAAACTACTCACTTATATGGGATTAGCTAGAGGTAATGAAGGGTGGTTTTCTTTGTGTTGACACGCCCATTGTCGAAAGCTATAACCAGTGAACTTTAGCTTGCCATGACGGTTTGGGAGGGTGGGACTCTTCCGAGGCGCGGGTGGTAGAGCGTTGTTTGGCGGTGCAGCCGCAGATGGCTGGAGCTTCCCAGGCTCGAGCACCGCGATCAGTGAGACACGGAGACCTTTCTCCGAGCCAGAGCACCGAAAGAAGTGCGCGGCGCGGTGAGGGATCCCCCATAGCAACCTGAGCGAGCCCCTCCGACCGCTGAGAAGCCCGAGGCTCGCCGGGGGAGAGGTTTGCCAAAAAGGGGAACAGATGAATTATTTGCGCTTGGATCTGAAGGTGTGTGAAGGATGTGGGGCGTTATGGCTACGGCCGGAGACGACGGCCGGGGTGTATTGCCGGAGCTGCGCGGCGAAGCTAGCGGAGTTTCCGGCTCCGCGACGGCGGCGGAGCACGCGGGTGCGGCAGGCACGGGTAGAGGTACGGACACGATGTGGCGGAGGGCGGACTTCGCTGAAGGGAGAGGCACGATGAGCGCGATGGTGATGGTGTTGCCGGTGATCCAGGTAATTCAGGCGGCGGCTGCGACGGAGATAGAGACGGTGCGGGCGGTAACGACGGAGATGGAGACGGACTCACGGTTTGCGGAGCGGCCGGAGCTGGCGTTTTACAGGAAGTACACGGAGGGGATGCTGCGGCGTTATCTGCGGCTTTCGATGGAGAAGGGGCGGGTGCCGTCGCTGCTGGGACAGGAGATGTTCCGGGGGCGGGTGACGCGGTACAAGATCCGCTCGTTTGAGGATGTGGTGATCTTTGTGCACGATGTGGAGATGTGTCTGAAGCGGCTGACGGAGGCGGAGCAGGACCTGCTGGAGCGGATTGCGATCCAGGAGTACACGCAGGGAGAGGCGGCGGGACTGCTAGGGATGAGCCTGCGGACGGTGGTGCGGAAGTATGCGGCGGCGGTGGATGTGCTGACCGGGCACTTTCTTGATACGGGGCTGCTGGAGCCGCTGATGGCGTGTCAAGACGAGGAGGTGTAGGCGGGCTTCTATGTGGCTCATTCGGTTTTAGTTGAGAGACTTTTCCGAATGGCGCAGGGAGGCTGGGCAGGTTGCTATGCTTAGAAGGTCAGAGAGAGGGCGGCAAGCTGTACACAAGAGGGGAGGGTGGGCGCAACGAGCCTGCTCTCTCCTTTTTCTTTCTCTGGCGAGGGGTGGGCTTGATTGACCAGGGGTGGACTGGATATGGCTGACGACGTGGTGGGGACCGAGGGAAAGGGTGGACCGGCGAGGCGGCTGCCGCGAGCGCCTCGTCCGGACCTGTGCCGGCGCTTTGCACGCAAGGAGCTGGCGCAGGGTTTGCCGGGGATTCTGCAGAGATTTATCGATGAGGCGCAGAAGGGGAGTATTCCGCATGCGAAGGCGTTGATGAGTTTGGCCGGGCTGGATCGGGTGGAGCCGATGCCGGCGGCGCACCGGAAGAAGCAGACGGGGTTGTCCGAGGTGCTGCTGCGGGAGCTGCGGCGGAGGCCAGTGGACAGTGCGGGCCGGGGACGGGGAGCAACGAAGCAGGACGAGGGTGCAAGGGAGGAGTCAACATGAAGGCAGCGACGGCGGAGGCCGGTGGAGAGCGGATCGCGGATCGGCGGGCGATGCGGCGAGTGGGCGAGGAGTATGGCCGAGTGCGTCCGCACTACGGCGGGGCCTCGGCTGCCATGCACGCGATGGCGATGGAGCTGCCGGAGGTGAAGGGGCATCCGAACCGACTGCCGTTTGAGGGCGTGCTGACGCTGGTGGATGTGGCGAGCGACAAGGCGCCGAGCGGCTCGCGCGGGCACCGGGTGGTGCTGACGCGGGCGGCCGCGCAGGCGGCGCTGCCGAGTCTGCTGGGGATGGCGGTTGGGTACAAGGCGGGTTGGGACGGGCATGATGCGCGGCAGAAATGCGGCATTATCACGGCGGCCGAGCTGGACGGCAGGGAGCTGGCAGTGAGTGGGTACCTGTTTGCGCGAGACTTTCCGGAATTTGGGACTGGGTTTGACTTGGGGGCTGATACGGATCTGGGGCGCGACGGCGCGATGGGTATGAGCTACGAGCTGGCGGATGCGCATGTGGAGGATATGCGGGCGCCGGTGTGGACGCTAACGCAGGCGACGTTTACCGGGGCTGCGATTCTGCTGCGGGAGAAGGCGGCGTACCGGGCGACGAGCTTTCGGGTGAGGCGGCCGGTGATGGCGGCGGGACGGTCGGTGCGGCATCGGCGGACGGTTTGAGTGGTGGCGCCGGTAATCGCGGAAAGGCTGCGAGGACTGGTGCGTTCCGGCTTTTCTTTGGCTGATGGATGGCGAACGAAATACAGGGGTCTCTCCGCTCGCGCTCTACCCCGCCGAGCAAATGCGCTCGGTGAGGACCCCGGTTGCTCGGTCGAGATGACGGCTGCCCTAGAGAGCACTTCTCAGGGAGAAATGCGGGGTCCCTCGGCTCGCATTTGTCGGTCGGGATGGCGGCAGAACGGTGGACGGCGATTTTTTCAACAAGGAGACGGTAATGGAGATGACTATGGAGCAGGGAGCGACGGCACTCGATCTGCAGGCGACGATGGAGCGGCTGGCGGCGGCGGCAAGTTTGCTGGAGCATGCGGTGGAGCAGATGGGGCTGACGCCAGTGGCGCAGCTTTCGGCGGAGGCGGAGGCGACGATCGAGAGGATTGTGGCGACGGCGGAGGCAAAGCGCGAGGCGGAGCTCGAGCGGAAGCTGGAGTTTGTGGAGGCGCAGCTGGAGACGCTGCGGGCATCGCGGGCTGCAGGACCGGTTGAGAGTGGACGGCGGACGCTGCCGGCGACAATGGCGACTTTGCTGGCGAAGCAGGGTGTGGCGCTGGAGTCGGTGGAGGCGGGGGGCCTCGATGCGGCGGCGCTCGATAAGGCGCTGGGGAGTTTGAGCATTGAGCAGCGGATTGCAGTGAAGGCGCAGCTGCTGCGGAGTGGAGCTATCGGGTAGGTTTTGTGGCTGAGCGATCCGCGGTTGAGCGGATTGGGTGAGGCGGGAGTTGACGTTCCCGGTAGAAAAGCAGGTTCCTCCACTTCACTGCGCTTCGGTCGGAATGACAACCAAGAAACAACAGCGCGGCTTGTCGGTCGAAGGACAACCACTTATTTGTAACCGTGCCTTATCAATGGCACATACGGCGAGGTCTTTCGAGGACTTCGCCCTTTGTTTTTAACCAGGAGATGGAATGAACGCGAAGTTTACGGATATCAATGCGGCTGCGGATTATCTTGGGCCGGGTGCGGTGGAAGTTCCGATGTACCAGACAGAGATTACGGATCTGGTGCGGCGACGCGGGATGTTTGGGCGGAGGATCAAGCAGGTGCCGGCTACGGGGCATCCGTCGCGATTCTTTGAGGAGACTTCGATTCCCTCGCCGGCGGCGAGCTCGGGGTTTGTGGATCCGCGAAATATCATTGCGCCGCTGGTGAGCCCGACGCGGGTGGAGCGGAGTGTGCCGCTGAAGGCGCTGGTGGCGCAGATCAACTACAACCTGTTCGATATCGAGCTCGGCGTGC
>CAXTJC010000111.1:0-8357 GCA_964244225.1 uncultured Acidobacteriaceae bacterium | reverse complement strand
GAACCGCAGGTCAGGTCGCCCGGCCTTTCGCGGCTGACCGGGCTATCAACACCGCCGAGTATGCCGCGCCGAAGCCGTTGTCGATATTTACGACGGAGACGTTCGGCGAACACGAGTTGAGCATGCCGAGAAGCGCGCTAACCCCAGCAAAAGAGGCCCCGTATCCGACAGAAGTAGGCACTGCCAGCACCGGAACGGCCACCAAACCGCCCACAACCGACGGCAAAGCGCCTTCCATACCGGCGCAGACGACTGCAGCATCGGCCTCGACCAGCTGTTCCCGCACGCCTAGCAGCCGTGGAAGTCCTGCAACACCAACATCATAGAGCCGTGTTACAGCGCATCCAAACAGCTCGGCGGTCACGGCGGCCTCTTCCGCGACCGGCAGATCACTCGTCCCTGCGCACAGCACCGCCACCCGTCCTACAAGCGCGGAAGCAGGCCTCTGCTGTAGCGCAACGGTCCTTGCCCGCACGTTGTAAACTGCTGCTGGGATGAGGGTTAGCACGGCATTTGCTGTCTCTTGCGAGGCTCGCGTAGCGAGTACATCCTGGCCGGAGGCAGCCATCCTGGCGAAGATTTGTGCGGTCTGCACCGGCTGCTTGCCTTCGGCGTATATCACTTCGGGGAGGCCTACGCGAAGACTGCGGTGATGGTCGATGCGCGCATCGCCAATGTCCTCAAACGGCAGGTCGGCAAGCTTATTTACTGCAAGGATTGGGGTTAACTCACCGCGTTCCACGGATGAAAGCAGATCGAGAAGAGCGTTCTTACGCATGGCTGGCGGTGGTGATGGCTGTGATTGGAAGAAGAGAGTTCATGGAGCCAGACCGATATCCTTGTGTATCGAGTGTGACGAAGGCGAACCCTAATGCTTTGATTGAGTTAGACAGGATATCTAAAAGCTCAAGATCAAGGGCTCGGGGCAGGTCATCGCGTGCGATCTCGATGCGGGCCAGGGTGTCGTGGTGCCGCACTCTGACTTGGCTAAACCCCATGGAATGAAGTAAATCCTCCGCTTGCTCCACCTGGGATAAGCGCGCCGCGGTCACCGGCAGGCCATAAGCAAGACGCGAGGACAGACATGCGCTCGCTGGTTTGTCATGCACCGGAAGCCCAGCATTTTGAGCTAGTTGCCGGATCTCTGACTTTGAAAGATTTGCAATTACCAGAGGCGCGATGACGTGATGATTCGTGGCCGCGGTCTGACCAGGGCGGTGGTCTCCGCGATCATCGGTGTTCATTCCAAAGGCGATAGCGTCAAAGTGCAGCTGCTCGCGGAGGGTTTCCATGCGGGTGAAGAGTTCATCCTTACAGTGGAAGCACCGGTTTGCGTCGTTTTGACGATATTTTGGGTTTGAAAGCTCGTTTGTATGCAGGATTTGTAGAGGAATTTGCATGGTTTCGCAGAGGTTGAGGGCACTTTGCAACTCTTTTCGCGGAAGTGATGCGGAGTCCGCGATGACGGCGAGCATGCGATTTCCGAGAATGCGATGCGCGGCAAAGGCGAGGAAGGCTGAGTCCGTTCCGCCCGAGTAGGCCACCATCAGCGAGCCACAGCTGCGGAGCGCTTGATCAAGCAGAGCGGATTTTGCAGCGAGATCCATAGGGAGATTGTACGAGCTTTTTGTTCGATGCTGAGGACCGCCGGAGGGCAGCCGTTGCGAGACTCTTTGAAGATCCGGCAGGGAGGACTATGCCTTGATGCGGCTCAGTATCCCGGGCGTTTGAAGCTGGCGAGGTGGTCGATGGCGTTTTTGGCGCGGGTGCGAAGTTGGACGAGCTCGGATTCGGGTTTTTTGTGCAGGGTGCGGTAGGGCATCTGCATGCGGAAGTTCTTGCCTAGGGTAGGCTCGTTGCGTTCGAGGAAGGTCCAGTAGAGGGCGGTGAAAGGGCAGGCGTCGTCGGTGAGGGTCTTCTTCGGGTCGTACTGGCAGTGGCCGCAGAAGTTCGACATGCGGTTGATGTAGGCGGCGCCGGAGACGTAGGGCTTGGTGGCGGTGAGGCCGCCGTCGGCGTAGGTGGCCATGCCGAGGACGTTGGGCTCGACGACCCAGTCGTAGGCGTCGACGTAGCCGAACCAGAACCAGTCGGTGAGCTCGCGGGGGGAGAAGCCGCAGAGATTGGCGAGGTTGGAGAGGACCATGAGGCGGGTAATGTGGTGGGACCAGCCGTGGTCAACGACCTGCTGGACGCAGGTGTCGAGGCAGTGCAGGCCGGACTTGACGCCCCAGTAGGCGGCGGGGAGGGGGAGGTTGGCGTTGAGGGCGGAGGGGGTGGCGCCGGCGTAGGGATCTGGGGACGAAGTGCGCAATACAGGGGTCTCTCCACTGCGCTTCGCTTCGGTCGAGATGACGGCAGTTGTGGGAGGTGGGGCTTCGGTCGAGATGACGGCTTTCTTTACTGTAGCTGGCGAAGCAGGACGGGAATAGGCGGCGGCTACGGCGTTCGAGTTTGGGGGCAGGTCTGGGGAGAGTTCTTGCGGGCGGGGGCGCTGCTCGCGAGGGGCGTCAATGAGGCGATAGCCGTCGGTCTGCTCGTGTAGGTGGCGCATAAACTCGCGCCAGCCGAGGAGCTGGCGGATAAAGCCCTCGGCGCTGGCGAGCGGGACGGCACCTTCGGCCGCAGCGGCGGCGACGTCCTGGACGAGGGTGAGGGGCAGCATGCGGGCGAGGTTAAGCAGGGGCGAGGTCTGCGAGTGAAAGAGCTGCTGCTCGTCATCGCGCATGGCGTCTTCAAAGGGGCCGAAGAAGGGGAGCAGCTCCTTGAGGGCGAACTGCCAGAGGGCGTCCGAGCCGGTCTGGGTGCAGGGCAGGTTAAAGTTCTCGATAGAGCCGAAGTGGTGGCCGTAGTGCTGCGCGACATAGGCGACGACCTCTTCGGTGAGGGCGTCGGGCGGGAAGAGGGGCGGGCGGGGGATGGGGACTTCGCCCTTGTAGGGGTTGCGGTTTTCGGGATCGTAGGAGAACTTGCCGCCGACGGGTTTGCCGCGTTCCATGAGGATGCCGGTCTTTTTGCGCATGGCGCGATAGAAGCGATCCATGACGAAGCTCTTGCCTTGCCGCCACTCGCCGTAGACACCGGTAAAGTCTTCGGTCTGCGAGAGCCAGGTGGTATCCGGCACCTGCTGAAGTTTAAGGCCGCCGGCGACGGCGGTGGCGAGGTCGAGGCGGAGCTCGCGCTCGGCGGGCTGCATGACGGTGAGGGTTGGGACGGCTTGCTTAGCCTGGAGCTCCAGCAGACCCTGGCCATGGCTGCCGGGGGTGAAGTGATAGAGGACGCTGACGCCGCGGGCGGCCTGCTCCAGCGCGAAGTGGCGCATGTTGCTGATGAGGAGAACGAGCTTCTTCTTGTGATACGGGCGGCGGAGCGCCTTGGCGGTGGACTCGACTATGACGATGCCGGTGTCGGCAGCGGGCTGCTCGGTCAGCGGACCGGTGCTGTCGGTGAAGCGGTCGTAGGGGATGAAGATCCAGCGGCGGTGGGCGAGATCGCTTTTGGTGGGGCGGTAGGCTTTGACCTGTTGCTCGAAACGCGGCATGAGGCTCACTGTAGCGGTTTGAAGAGCAGAGTGCTGCGCGGGTTTTAGCAAGGCGGGCGGACGCGGGGCGGAAGGATGACGTGGTGAAGGTTGCGTGCAGCCGGTACGACAATGGCAGATCCATGCAAGAGACTGTTTAGAAACTGCCAAGTTACGGCTTAAGCAAAGTAAGCAATCATAGCGATGAAATACAGGGTTCTCTCCGCTACGCGAGACGATACTGCTGTCTCGATCTCACCCCAGCGAGCAGTACGCTCGCCGGGGACCCCGGCTTCGGTCGAGATGACGGCTTTGTTTGATTTGAGTGACAGGGTTCAGGAAAAGCCTGACCCAGTGAAGAACTCATACTCTTTCAAGAGGAGTGTTTAGCCGGTCTGAACAAAAAGCAGGTTCCTCCCCTTCGACTTCGCTCAGGGTCGGAATGGAAGAAAGAAAAGCAGATGCTCGGAATGGAAGAAAGAAAAGCAAGGGCTTGTTCAGAATATTTTAGTCGCGGCGCAGGGCTACGACGGGATCGAGCCGTGCCGCTCGCATGGCTGGAATCATCCCGCTGACGATTCCGACGATGCCAAGAATTGCGCTCGCCGTTAGCAGGATGAGCGGGGAGACGCGCAGCAGGATATCGCCCTCGTTGTTGGCGGTTTTGTAGATATCCGAGTAGAGCGGCATGGGCGGGATCAGCCTGGCTACGATGACCGCCACGATCATGCCGATCACGCCGGCCATAAGCGTGAGCGTAAGCGACTCGAGCAGGAACTGGCGGCGGATGTCGCGGGGCCGAGCGCCGAGAGCTTTGAGCAGACCGATCTCGCGCGTGCGCTCCGTGACCGAGACCAGCATGATGTTCATGACGCCGACCCCGCCTACGGCGAGGGTCATCGCGCCGATGATGCCGAGCAGCACCTGCAGGCCGACCGAGAACTGGCGGATGCCGGCGGAGTCCTCGACGGTATCCCAGCTGCCGAGCGCTTTCTGATCGGCGGGGTCGAAGTGGTGGCGCTGCGCGAGCACGGTGCGGACGGCCTGGATCGCCTTGATGTGGAGGTCGGCGCGTGAGGGCTCGAAGACGATGGAGTCGGGGTCGCGCTGCTGGGCGAGATCGCGCATGAGCGGAAAGGGGAAGAAGGCGTTTTCGTTATCGGGGCCGTTGTTGGAGGAGTCCTGGATCTTGTTGCGAAGGACGCCGATGACGTCGAAGACCTGACCCTCGATCTCGACGGTCTCGCCGACGGGAGGGAAGCCGTTGAAGAGTTTTTGCGCGGCGTGCGGGCCGAAGATGACGACCTTGCGATGGTCGGTGAAGTCGGCGGCCTCAAAGTAGCGGCCCTGCTCGACGACGAGGTTGCGCATCTCGCCGTAGGGAAGGTCGACGGCCTTGATCGAGATGTTGACGACCTTGGGGCCGTACTGGAAGGAGAAGCCGCTATCGGTCTCGGCGGAGACGGCTTTGAGGAAGGGAACAGAGTCGCGGATCGCTTCGACGTCGCCGTCGCGGAACTTGACCTTTTGTCCGGAGCGCTCGCCGCCGGCTTGCATGGAGGTCTGACCACCCCAGATCATGATGACGTTGTTACCGATGCCTTCGAAGCCAGCCAGGATCTCCGTGCCAAGCGAGTTGCCGTAGCTGAGGAGAAGCACGACAGTCACAATGCCCCAGACGATGCCAAGCATAGTGAGGGCGGAGCGCAGGCGATTGCGGTTGAGGGCTTCGAGGCTTTGGGTGAGGACTTCGGCTAGGTTCATGGAGGGCCTTTGCGGCAGTTGAAGTGTCGCTTGCTGGCGCGGGCGAGAAGCAGGTTCCTCGCTCCGCTCGGAATGGAAGAAAGAAAAGCAAGTACAGAAGCAGATCCTCCGCTTTGCGAAGGATGACAAGCAAAAAGGCAACAGCAGATCCCTGCGGGATGACAACAAAAGGGGGGATTACAAACAAATGCGACGGGTGCCAAACAGACAAACTTAGTCGACGCGCAGGCATTCGATGGGCGTGAGGTTGGCTGCGCGCAGGGCGGGGTAGCTTCCGGCGGCGACGGTGATGGCGCCGAGGGTGGTGAGGGAGGCGAGGATGGCGGCGGGAGAGATGGCGGGGACGGGAAGGAAGTCCGGCAGGGGAAGAAGGCGCAGAAGCAGGCAGATGCCGACGCCAAGGGCCAGGCCGCAGGCGCCGGAGATGAGTGTGATGAAGGCCGACTCCGCGAAGAACTGGCGGCGGATGTCCTTGCCTGTGGCGCCGAGCGCTTTGCGAACGCCGATCTCGCGGGTGCGTTCGGTCACGGCTACGAGCATGATGTTCATGACGCCGATGCCGCCGAGGGCGAGGGTAAGGAGGGCGACGGCGGCGAAGAAGAGCGTCATGGTGGTGAAGATTCGTTCGGTGAACTTGGCTCCTTCAAGGGTGTCCCAGACCCAGACAGCATCTTTATCGGCCGGCTCGAAGTGGTGGCGGTCGGCGAGGACGCGGGTGACCTGGGCGAGGGCCTGGACGTGGAGGTCCGGGCTGACCGGCTGGAAGACGATGTTGTTGATCCAGCCAGGAAAGACGCCGGGGCGCTCGGCGGGCGGGAAGTCGCGGGCCATGGCGCTGTAGGGAACGAAGAGCTGTGTGTTATCAGGACCGGAGCCGTAGGAGCCGTTCTGCTTTTTGTTTTCGAGCACGCCGATGACGATGTAGGGATAGCCCTGGACCATGAGGGTTTCGCCGATGACACGCTGGCCGGGGTAGAGCTGGCGGTTGGCCTCTGAGCCGAGAAGGATCACGCGGCGGCTGGCGTCTTCATCGGCCTGGGTGAAGAGGCGTCCCTGCTCGACTTTGAGCGAGCGGAAGTTCTGGTACTCCGGCCAGACGCCGCGAACGGCGCGCGAGGCGGCGTTCCATGCGCTGACTTCGGATACGGTGCGGCGGAGCTCGGGCGAGATGTTTCTGACGAGCGAGGCCTCGCGCTTGATGGCAAGGACGTCGTCGATGGTCATACGAATGTCGCGGCCGGCGGCGTATCCGCCTGACGGCATGCCGGTCTTGCCGCCGAAGAGGATAGCGATATCGGTGCCGATGGTCTTGAGCTGCGCGGCCTGCTGAACGCGAAAGCCGATGCCAAGACCGACGAGCAGGATGACCGATGTGATGCCCCACACGATGCCGAACATGGTCAGCAGACTGCGTAGTTTATTGGCCCAGAGCGCGGCTACGGTTTGGAGGAGGATCTCGCGAATCGGCATCGTCGGCTGGGTCTGATCCTTTCGTCTCGTACGCTGGTGTAGCCGTATACGCGCGAACAGCTCAGGGAGTTCCCACCTCTTCGAGCAAGCCGCGCACCCGCTATCATCAAGGTGTCGTTGAGGGACCCGCAGCCATGGCCATGATCACCACCGTGCAGCAACACATTTTGCAGCAGCAGACCGAGATTACGGGCAAGGAGGCGTCGGGCACGTTTTCCTGGCTGCTGAGCGGCATAACGCTCGCCGCGAAGATGATTGAGTCGAAGATCCGTGCGGCTGGGCTGTCGGACATCGTTGGTGCGTACGGCGTGGAGAACGTGCAGGGCGAGCAGCAGCAGAAGCTGGACGTGTATGCGAATCAGGCGCTGCTGCACTGCCTGGGCCTGCGCGACTCGGTCGCGGCGCTGGTGAGCGAGGAGGATGCCGAGCCGGTCACTTTCAATCGCGACCCTGAGACCGGCAAGTACATCATCGTGTTCGATCCGCTCGATGGATCGTCGAACATCGATGTGAACGTAAACGTGGGCACGATCTTCAGCGTTCTGCGGCGGCTGCCGCCCGAGCATGGGACGCTCGAAGAGAGCCTGCTGCAGCCCGGAACGCGCCAGGTTGCCGCCGGGTATGTGGTCTATGGACCGTCTACGGTGCTGGTGTATACGACGGGGAATGGCGTTCACAGCTTTACGCTGGATAACTCGATTGGCGCGTTTGTGCTTTCGGGCGAGCGGCTGCGGATGCCTGAGCAGGGCAGCTACTATAGCGCGAATGAGGCGAATGCGGGGAGCTGGCCGGCGGAGTATAGCGCGTTTTTAGAGACGATTCGCAGCGGTGGTCTGGGCAGGGAGTACAGCTCGCGGTATATCGGCTCGCTGGTCGCGGATTTTCATCGCACGCTGCTGAAGGGCGGCATCTTTCTGTATCCGCCGACAGCGAAGGCGCCACAAGGGAAGCTGCGCCTGCTATACGAGGCCAACCCGCTGGCGTTTCTGGCCGAGCAGGCGGGTGGGCTGGCGACGACCGGCTCGGGCCGCATTCTGGCGCTGCGGCCCGAAGGCATTCACCAGCGCACGCCTTTCTGCTTCGGCAGCCGGCACGAGATGGACGCACTGGCGCAGGCGGTGCGCGCGTGAGCGGCCAGCCTGCGGGACTTGTCTTTCGTGCGGTCGTCGACGATCTTCGCGAGCAGCAGCGTTTCGGCGGAAGGGTTCTCTGGCAGATGGCCTTGAGCGATTCGGCCTTTCATCCGGGTGATACGGGTGTGCTTGTCGCCGTGTCCAGGAAAGGTACACGCATCGAGATTCCTGTGCTGCGCGTCGAGCAGGATGTCGCCGGACGGGTCTGGCATATTGTCGAAAAGCCCCTTGCCGCTGGTACAGATGTGACGGGAGAGGTGAGCCCGCTCGCTGCCAAAGCGTGACCTGAGCGGGGTTGGACTTCTCTTTGGACTTCCCTGGCGCTGCTGGTACACTTTGGAAGTTATCGCAGGGCCTGTGGGGCACACGATTCGTGGCGCGCCAGGGCATGTATGGTGGGGGGCTGTAGCTCAGCTGGGAGAGCGCCTCGTTCGCAACGAGGAGGTCAGCGGTTCGATCCCGCTCAGCTC
>CAXTJC010000110.1:0-8367 GCA_964244225.1 uncultured Acidobacteriaceae bacterium | reverse complement strand
GGCGTCTCACGCGGCGATGATTTTTCTTGATTCGATTCTTGACAGCTGTTCCGCAGGCCAAGTATACGTTTACCGCGTGCTAATCGATACAGTAAACGCTAATCAAAAACGAGTTCGGGGCAAAAAGACCAATTTGCCGAGGTTGCCGGGAGTGGTTTGTTTTTGAGTCTGAGGAGTCCCGCACGTTTTAGTAAAGCTTGCAGTAAGCGAGCAGGCAGTTCAGATCGCTGCCTGGCAGCATCAGGAGCGAACCATTTTCAGGAGAGCTTTCATGTTCAAGCGCATCGTAGATGTTCCTTTTCAAGCGGCTTTGGTGCGTTTGAAGGCTGGCCGGGGGACACGACCCGGGAGGTACCTCCGTGGAGTAGGCCTCGCGCTGGCTGTTCTGCTGCTGACTCCTGCTCTTGCGCTGGCGCAGGTGAATACGGCAACGCTCCACGGGATTGTGACGGACTCGAGCGGAGCCGCCCTGCCAGAAGCGACGGTGACGCTGACAAACTCCGACACGTCGACTGCGCGAACCAGTGTGACGGACAACGCGGGGCAGTACACGCTGCCGTCCCTTCAGCCGGGAATGTACGCGATCTCGGCGACGCATCCGGGCTTCAACGCGGTGAAGCAGAGCAACCTGGTCCTGGAGGTGGGCCAGGTATCGAGTCTGGACCTGATATTGCCGGTAGGCAGCGCGGACCAGACGGTGACCGTGTCGACCGCGACCAGCTCGCTCGAGAGTACGGACACGTCTCTTGGAACCGTCATGTCGCAACAGCAGGTTGTGGATCTGCCTTTGAATGGCCGCCAGTTTTCGCAACTGCTGGAGCTTGCGCCGGGTGTGGTGCCGATTGACAACTCGCAGAACGCGGGTAAAGCGCCAAACTTTGGCGCCGGCGCGGTGAGCCCGAGTGTGAACGGACAGAGCAACCGGAGCAACACCTTCTTTGTGGACGGCATTCTGGATTCAGACCCGTTTTTTGGCGGGTTCTCGTTCAGTCCGTCGATCGATGACATCCAGGAGTTCAAGGAAGAGTCGCATACCGATCAGGCGGAGTATGGCCAATCGACAGGCGCGGTGGTCAGTATCGTTACGCGGCCGGGAGGGAACACGCTGCATGGATCGGCGTTCGAGTTCTTCCGCAATACGGTGCTGAACGCGCAGAACAAGTTTGCGACGACCAAGCTGCCGTACCACCAGAACCAGTTTGGTGGTTCGGTGGGTGGGCCGATCCTGAAGAACAAGTTGTTTTTCTTTGCCAATTACGAGGGCGGCCGGCAGAGCCAGCCGACACCCAGCTACTACACGGTCCCGACGGCGGCGCAGCTGAACGGTGATTTCAGCGGCACTCTGCCGGGTAACCGCAAGGTGACGATATATGATCCGGCTACCTACAATCCGGCGACGCAGACCGAGCAGCCGTTTGCGAACAACATGATTCCGGCGAACCGGATCGATCCGGGCATGCTGAAGTATCTGAGTACGATTTACCCGAAGCCAAACTTCACCCCGACGGCCTCCAACCAGAACAACTTCTTTACGTCGATCGGCAATACGACGGTAGGCGACCAGGGCGGCGTTCGGCTGGATTACAACCTGGGGACAAAGGACGTTATCAACGGCCGCTACAGCCAAAATAACGCGACGCTTTCGTCTTCCGGGGGCTTGCAAACATTGTTCCAGACGGGCTTCAACGGCAGGAATGTGGGCGGCAACTGGCTGCATACCTACAGCCCAACGCTGGTCAGCCAGGTGACGGTGGCCTACAACAGCATCAATATCCCGCAGGCGTTTGCTACACCGTACGACCAATCGGCGCTCTTCTCGGCGGTTGGTCTGGGCGCGGGGTGGAATGAGCATCCGGGCAACGTCACGGCAGCGCAGGTCCCTTCGGTAACTCTGGCCGGTGCGAGCTACTCGACAGCGACGACGGGGTTTGGACCGATCGGGCCGTCGGACATCATCCAGGTTTCAGGATCGGTGTCCAAGCAGCTGGGAGCGCATGCGCTGAAGTTCGGCGGCTCGTTGTATCGGACGGCTTTGTATACGAACTACTCGAACAACAACATCGCATTCTCGAATAAGGGGACATGGAATGCCGCCTGCCAGTTTGCGGGTAACCAGGGGGCTGCGGCGGCGAACTGCCCGACCTATAACGCAAGCGCCAGCGACCTCGGAGGAGGGGGCGATCCGGTGGCCAGCATGCTGCTCAGCCTGCCGATCACTGCAACGAATAACCTGGGCGAAGACGGCGTCAATCTCCGATCGCATCTGTATGGTCTGTTTGCGCAGGATAGCTGGGCGCCGACGAAGAAGCTGACCGTGAACTACGGCCTGCGCTGGGACTCGGGGACGCCGGTGACGGAGACCGGCAATCGCCTGGCAGCCTATAACGTTTACACGCACCAGTACTTCGTAGCGGCGGGCAACAAGGACATTCCTTCGACGCCGCTCCCATCATATGTGGTAGTAGGACCAAGCAAGACAATCACGCACACCTACAACACCTACTTCCAGCCTCGTCTCGGCCTTGCTTATCAGGTGCTGCCAAAGACCATTATTCGGGTTGGCGCGGGACGGACGTTCGACTCCTGGGGTCTGCCGTTGCAGGTAGCGCAGCAGAATCGGGGTGGCTGGCCTTCCGGCTTCTCGCAGATTGCGAGCACGCAGAACCTGAACTTTGCGGGTGTTTCGTTTCTGCCGAGCGGCGCTCAGGTCTCAGGGCAACAACCTTTCTCCGGCACGGGTCAACTGCCCCCGGCTCCTCTTCCTTCGGGCGGTCTGGGGTTTCAGGATGCCAAGTGGCAGGTGGCGTCTTCGATGCAGTGGAACGGGGTGGTGGAGCAGGACCTCGGAAAGGTGGGAGTTGTGACGGTGGGCTACGTGGGGTCGCATACGGAGCACCTGACGATTGCAGATCCCTATAACCTGGCGCAGCCTTCGACGAATCCGGTAAAGGCGTATCCGGACCAGACGCTGGGCAGCCCGGGCACGGATGAAGGGAGCTTTGCGAATGCGAACTACAGCGCGTTCCAGGCCTCGTATCGCCGCAACCTATCAGCGGGGCTGGCGGTGAATGCCTCGTTCACCTTGTCGCGTGCTTTTGGCCTGGCACAGTGCGGCGGCGACTTCTATGTGGCCTGCGTGCAGAACCCTTACAACCTGTCCGCGGACTACGGGCCGACCGACCTGGATATTCCGATCATCTTCACGCTCAATACGACGTACCGCCTGCCCTTTGGAAAAGGGGAGCAGTTCCTGAACACGGGAGTTGGCGCCGCGCTTCTCGGAGGTTGGCAGATCAACACGATCCTGGCACTGCGAAGCGGCCAGGTCATCAACCCTCTCAACGCGGTGAATACCGATACGGCCAACGCGGGAGGCGGTGCGCAACGGATCAGCTTCGTGGGAGACCCGAAGCAAGGTGCGCCGCATACGCTGACGCAGTGGTTCAACCCGGCCGCCTTCGCATTTCCGGCGAACGGCACGTATGGGAACTCGCGGATCAACTCCCTTCGCGGACCACGCTATGTGAACGACGACCTATCGATCTTTCGCGACATCGGTCTGTACGAGCGCGTCAAGCTGCAGCTCCGGTTTGAAGCATTTGACGTCTTCAACCACCCGAATCTCGGGAATCCAAACGTTAGCTTCGGGCAGGGTGCGTTCAACACGATCACCAGTACGGTGCCGGCGACTGGTCCGGGCGCGAACAGGGAGGCGCAGGTAGCGGCCAAGATCCTGTTCTAAGGGATTCTGATTTAGTCCTGAAGTATGACCAAACTGACCCCAGCGGCTAAAGCTGGGTTATACGGAAAGTACTTACGGCATGGCTGAAGCCATGCCCTTAATGAAGGAGACTGAAGATCACGGAGTCAGAATGGATCTGAAGACGACGCGCCGCCGCTTCATCGCACTGCTTAGTTCCGCCCTTGCGTTGGTAAAGCTGCCGCAGGATGCGTTTGCCGCAATGAAGCCGGAGGCGGCCGGAGGCTTGAAACCTGCAGCAAATGACGTGCTGATCTGGTTTGACGGGCCGGCGGCGGAGTGGGCTGATGCGTTGCCGGTGGGCAACGGAAGGCTGGGCGGCATGGTCTTTGGCGGGGTGAAGCAGGAGCGCATTGCGCTGAACGAAGATACGCTTTGGTCCGGATCTCCGAAGGACTGGAACAATCCGGATGCGAAGAAGCATCTGCTGGCGGTGCGTGAGCTGGTGCTCAAGAAGAAGGATTACAAGAGCGCGGATGAGGAATGCCGCTTTATGCAGGGTCCGTATAACCAGGCGTATGAGCCGGTGGGCGATCTTCTGATCGACTTCGAGCACGGGCCGGGGGTGAGTGGGTATCGGCGGGAGCTCAACCTGGATGAGGCTGTCGCCAGCGTCTCGTACGAGGTGGACGGCGCACGTTATCGGCGCGAGGTGTTCGCCTCGTCTCCGGCGCAGGTGGTCGTGGTGAGGCTGACGTGCAGCAAGCCGGGTGGGTTGAACGGGAAGGTTTCGCTCGCGAGTGCGCTGCGGTCTAAAGTGGAATCGGGGGCGGGACCGGGCGGGGAGCGTGAGATTCGGCTGCAGGGCAAGGCTCCTGAAGAATCGGCTCCCAACTACCTGTTCACGCGCGCATCGGGACAGCATGGGTGGGTGCCACCCGCGGTGTCAGAGGCAACGCCGCATGGTCCAGCCGGAAGCGCGCACGCGGCGGCAGCAGGCTCGCAGGCAAAGGCTGCGCCGCCGGAGATGACGGAGGAGGAGACGAAGGCGCAGGTGGCGGCGGACCGGCTGGCCGCCAATCCAATCCAGTACAGCGACGTGGACGGCAAGGGCATGCATTTTGCGGCTGTGCTTGAGGCTACGAGCCCGGCAGGAAGGATGACGCGGGGGGCGGACGGCAGCCTGACGATCCGCGGAGCGACCGAGGTGGTGCTGCTGGTGGGCATGGCCACTGGGTACAAGGGATATGCGGTTGCGCCGGATCTGCCGGCAGAGCAAGTGCTCGCAGCGGCGGCGAAGGCGGTGGACGCAGCGAAGTTGATCGGCTACGAGCAGCTTCGGCGGGAACATACGGCGGATCATCAGGCGCTGTTTCGCCGGGTACGGCTGGACCTTGGAGAGCAGCGCAGCCTCAAGCAGATGCCGACGGACAGGCGGGTGGCGGACATGGCGATTAACCCCGATCCATCGCTGCTGGCGCTCTACTTCAACCTGGGCCGGTACCTGCTGATCGGGAGTTCGAGGCCGGGCACGCAGCCGGCGAACCTGCAGGGGATCTGGAATGCGGAGGTGCGTCCGCCGTGGAGTTCGAACTGGACCTCGAACATCAACGTGCAGATGAACTACTGGCATGTGGAGACGACGAACCTCTCCGAGCTGCACCTTCCGCTGATCGAGATGGTGAAGGACCTGAGCCGCAACGGTGCGATCACGGCGGAGGTGAACTACGGCGCGAAGGGCTGGGTGTCGCACCACAATATCGATGTGTGGCGGCAGTCGGCGCCGGTGGGCATGGGGACGCGGTTTGCCGATCCAACGTGGGCGAACTTTGCGATGAGCGGACCGTGGCTGTGCCAGCATCTTTGGGAGCACTACCGATTTACCGGCGATCGCGAGTACCTGCGGGAGACCGCGTATCCGGTGATGAAGAGTGCGGCGGAGTTCTGCACGAGCTGGCTGGTGGAGGATGAAGGTGGCGTCCTGACGACCTGCCCTTCGTTCTCGACGGAAAACTCGTTCTTCAACCCGGCAGGTGGCGTGGCCAATAGCAGTGCGGGCTGCACGCTGGACGTGGCGCTGATCCGGGAGCTGTTCACGAACGTTCATTCTGCCGCGGGTGAGCTGGGCCTGGACCAGGAGTTTGCGGAGAAGCTGATGGCGATGCTGCCGCGGCTGCAGCCCTACCAGATTGGCGGGTATGGGCAGCTGCAGGAGTGGTCGGTGGATTTTGAAGAGAACCAGCCGGGACAGAGGCACATGTCGCAGCTGTACCCGGTGTATCCGGGAGGGGAGATCACGTCGAAACGCCGTCCGGAGCTGTGGACGGCGGCGCGGAAGTCGTTGGCGCGCCGGTTGACCAATGGCGGCGCGTATACGGGCTGGAGCCGGGCGTGGGCGATTGGGCTATTTGCGCGGCTGCTGGACGGGGACGGCGCGTGGGACTCCATGACTCTGCTGATGGAACACAGCACGGGGCCGAACCTCTTCGACTCCCATCCCGACCGGAAGGGAAGCATCTTTCAGAGCGACGGCAACTTCGGGACAACGGCAGGCATAGCGGAGCTTCTGCTGCAAAGTCATGAGGATGAAGTTGCGCTGCTGCCGGCGCTGCCAACGGCCTGGAAGGATGGGTCGGTCCAGGGGCTACGTGCGCGCGGAGGCCTGGAGGTGGACATGGTGTGGAGCAAAGGCGCGCTCATCCAGGCGGAGGTCTTTGCGCTGTGGGATGGAGAGCATCGGTTCCGTCTGCCGAATGGGCGCAGACTCGTGGATGGGGCAAAGGATATCGTGAAGAAAGGTGGAGCCGAAGCGGAAGCAAATACGTTTTCGATCCGCTGCAGGCAGGGCCAGCGGTACCGTTTGTCGTTCAGTTAGAGATCAGGGATGACGGTCGGGAGTGACGTGTTTGCTTCAGCAGCCTGTATTGCGTGTTCTGCCGCGCTCTGCGACAGACTAGGAAAGGTCAGATCAAGTCCAAGAAGTATTTAGCAGGTCCGGCAAGAAGCAGGTTTCTCCCCTTCCCACCCCAGCGAGCAAACGCGCTCTCCGGGGACCCCGGCTTCGGCTTCGCTCAGGGTCGGAATGGAAGAAAGAAAAGCAAAGGACTTGATGGAGTTTAGCTAGACCTTGAAAGTCGAAGTGAACAAGCGCTTGCGTTGATAGGAACCCATATACCGGGCGAAGGCGGCCACAGTGAGATAGCCGTAGATTGGAACCTGGTACGACGCCGCAGTCGTATGAAAGAGACCCATGAGCGGAGGCAGGATGGCGCCGCCAACGATAGCCATCACCAACAGGGAACCGGCGACGTTTGTATTGGGTCCGAGATCTTTCAGGCCCATGGCGAAGATGCTGGGAAACATCACGGACATGAAGAAGCTTGTGAGCAGGATAGCGCCCAGGCCGGCCGGGCCGGGATGGAAGATGCCGAATAGAAGCAGGCCAACGTTGATCAACGCATAGACCAACATGATGCGATCTGGCGCGATGCGGCGCATTAAGGCCGCGGACGCGAAACGTCCGATCCCAAAAGCTCCGAGGGTGCAGCTCAGCAGGAGTCCAGCCGTACGCTCCGTCGTGTGGCCATAGTCTTTCGCATATTGGATGAAGTAGCTCCAGGTCCCTACCTGCGCTCCGACGTACATGAACTGCGTCAGCACGGCAAAGAGAAGGTGGGGCTGACGCCGGAGGTCGTGCCAGTCGCCGCTGACCTCGGCGACAGCCTGACGCTGCTTCATGAATGCGGGAAAGCTGGTGAGCCCGATCATGACGGCCCAGACGATGGCGAGTCCACCGAGCACGAGATAGGGTGTGACGACGCGCAGGACCTCGGAGTGCAGATACGCGGTATAGGTGCCTGCGACCTGCATCTGTGCGACCTGCACCTTCGTCAACTCGATGCCTGAAAAGATAAACAACGTTCCGGCCAGCGCGCCGGCGATTGCGCCGATGGGATTGAACGCCTGTGCGAGGTTGAGTCGCGGCTCCGACGTGGAGGTGGGCCCCAGTTGCGCGATGAACGGGTTGGAGGCGGTTTCAAGAAAGGCAAGGCCACTCGCGACGATGAAAAGAGCAGCCAGAAAAAAGCCATACTTGCCGGAGTTCGCGGCGGGCAGGAACAGGAAACAACCCGTTGCGAAGAGGATCAGGCCGGTGAGGAACCCAGACTTGTAGCCTTTGTGTTTCATGAGGATGCCTGCCGGCAGCGCCAGCAGAAAGTAGCCCATGTAGAACGCAGATTGCACCAGTCCGCCCTGAAATCGACTGATCTGAAAAGATTTCATGAACTGGCGGATCAGGACATCGTTCAGGTTATTCGGGATCCCCCAAAGAAAAAACAGTCCGGTGATGAGAACGAACGTCTTCAGGACGCCAACCGGGAGTAGCGCCTCATGCACCTCCGTGACCGAGCGGTCTAAGCGGCTTTGGTCGAGAGAACCTGAAGGGATCATGGCTGCCTTTGAACGATTGTCACTGGTTGAGATCGATCATGATTTTAGTGAAGGATGCCGGGCGCGCCGACCAACGCTCAAGGTAGGAAGGCGCTTCCGCGAGCGGCACGATTGCCGTAACAGCCTTATCCACGGGAAAGCGCCCTGCATCGAGCATCGCCATGATCTCGCGAAAGTCCTCCGGCAACGCATTCCGGGAGCCTACGATGTCCAGC
>CAXTJC010000109.1:0-8370 GCA_964244225.1 uncultured Acidobacteriaceae bacterium | reverse complement strand
TCTTCACTCAGGTTTAGTTACCGATAAAGTAAAGCTCCGTTAGGGCCAGTAACTGACGAATTACAAAGTCCAGCTTTACCTCTGCCTCCCCTGGCAGCAGGTTGCAGCAACACTCCTTTTGAGGTGGTAATGATCGTCGACGTCGTGCGCAAGGCACTTTCCCGTGGCACTTCGCTCCTGCTAGTCGCTACCCTGCATGTCGGCTTTCTGGCATCGTCAACCGCGCAGCAGAACGTCCTCGCCCCGGCAAGCCCGCCCATGGGCTGGAACAGCTGGGACTCCTACGGCACCACGGTCAACGAGGCCCAGGTCAAGGGCAACTCCGACTGGATGGCGCACCACCTGAAGACCTTCGGCTGGCAGTACATCGTCGTGGACATGGAGTGGTTCGTCAAGAACCCCGTCCCTGAAGGCAACGCCAAGGACTCCCTCTATACACTCGATGCCAGCGGCCGCTTCACTCCCGCCGTCAATCGCTTCCCGTCCGCCGCCGGCGAGGGCTTCAAGCCGCTCGCGGACTACGTCCACGCCCAGGGATTGAAGTTCGGTATCCACATCCTTCAGGGCATTCCGAAGGAAGCAGTCACCAAGAACACGCCCATCGAGGGCTCCGCCTTCCACGCCGCCGACGCCGCCAACACTGCCGGTACCTGCAAGTGGAACTTCGACTACTTCGACGTCAAAGACAACGCCGCCGGCCAGGCCTACTACGACTCCATCGCCCGCCTCTACGCGCACTGGGGCGTGGACCTCATCAAGGTGGACTGCATCGCGTACGACCCCTACAAAGGCAGCGAGATCCGCATGCTCAGCACTGCCATCAAGAAGGCCGGCCGCCCTATCGCGCTCAGCCTTTCGCCCGGCCCGGCTCCCCTCGAAAAGGGAGCGGAGATGGAGCAGTACGCCACCCAGTGGCGCATCTCAAACGACATCTGGGACCTCTGGCACAGCACCGTCTTTTATCCTCAGGGGCTTAACGACCAGTTCGCCAAGGTTGCCGCTTGGGCCAAAACCTCGCGAAACGGTCACTTCCCCGACGCCGATATGCTGCCGCTCGGCTATCTCGGACCCGCACCTGGCTGGGGCAAGCCGAGAATGACCCAGCTCACGCATGATGAGCAGAAGACCTTCCTCACCCTTTGGGGAATCTTCCGCTCCCCCTTGATGATGGGCGGCGACCTGCCGCACAACGACGCCTGGACCACATCCCTACTCACCAACCGGGAGTGGATTGCCGTCGATCAGCACAGCCGCGACACGCAGGTCCCGGTTGATGCAGACGACCAGGTCGTATGGACCTCCAAACCCGACCATGGAGCCGGCAACTACATCGCCATCTTCAACCGCGCGGAGAAGCCGCAGACCCTGCGCTACACCTGGCAGCAGCTCGGCATCGCCAACAATTCCTATCGTCTGCGTGACCTGTGGGAGCACAAAGACCTTGGGCCAGCCAAAGAGGTCTCCGTAACCCTCGCACCGCACGCCAGCGTCCTCTACCGCGCTCAACCCTGACCCAGGGTCATCGAAGAACGATCAACGAAGCCCCGATCACTTCCCCAGGTGCTGGTCAAAGAACCTGGCGATCTCCCCGTATGCCTCTCTGGTCTCAAGCAGTCGGTCATCGCGGCCGAACTGTGCGTGCGACTGGCCCTCGTACACCTCGAGTTCCGCGTCCACCCCGGCCTGCCGCAGCTTCCGGTGTACTCGCACCGTGTTGCTCAGCAGCAGGTCCCGCGTTCCGGTCGTCAGGATCGCCGGCGGAAATCCGTGCATATCCCCGTACACGGGCGAGAGCAGTGGGTCGGCAAGCTCGTGCCCGTGCGCATAGACCTTTGTGGCCGCATCGCAGAAGCCGTCTCGCGAGACCAGCACATTATCCACCCTCTCATTGGTAAAGAAGCTGTCGCCCACCTTCGTCACATCGGACATGGGCGTGCTCGGCGCAATCGCTCCTGGCATTGCGAGGCCCAGCTGCCTGGCTCGCAGCATCATCTCCAGCACCAGCGCGCCGCCGGCCGAAGTCCCCAGCACCCCAACGTTCTTCGCCTTTGTCTTCCTCAGCACCTCGCGATACACCGTCACCGAATCATCCAGCGCCGCGGGAAAATAGGCTTCGGGCGGCATCCTGTAGTCCACCGCGATCACCTCGTAGCGGCCAAAAGCCGCCATCAGCACCGCCTCCTTGGTCCCCGCCTCCCCAGGAAACAGGACGTAGCAGCCGCCATGCACCTGCACCAGCACCTTGTCGCGATGCTCCGGCGGAATCACGTCGGGTTTCAGGATGTTGACCCTCACGCCGTTCATCACCGCCGGCGTCGTTGAGATATGCAGCCGCTCCCGCAGCGCCGGCAGTTCGGCCAGCGTTGCAACTGCCTGCCGGTTGGCCGCCGCGCGCCACTCTTCTCCGGTACTCCACAGCTTGTCCCAGTCCGGGTTGAGCGGGGCGGCAATGATCTGCTGCATCCCCGGACTCACGTCCTTCGGCACGGGCAGACTACGCGCCGGTACCGACCGCGGCTGCAGCGGAGCATCGCTGCTCTGCGCCAACGCAGCGGCAAATCCTGCGCTCAGCATGAGAGCGAACGTAACTTTTCTGGTAACAAATACTATAGTCATCTTCTTAGGCGAAGCTCTCTTCCGGGGCTGGGGCCTCTCGACGGCAGGCCGCATTGGCACGAAGTATCTCACGGCAGATCCCTTGCTCCCAGATCGCTCCATCCCGGCCAACTCAGCGCGGAACTTCAGCCACGCGCAGCGATGGTGCTTTCAGCAGGCCTGATGGCAGCGAGTCGATCTGATCCATATCCTGCGGCTCGAACCGCGTCCCATACTGCGCAACCAGCGCCGAATCGTCCGGCCTGGGCCGACCGGCCAGCAGGTTGACCGCCGTGTTGTAGACATGCACCTCGATCGTATTCGCACCCGGCCTCAGCAGCACGCCGATCGGCAGAGCATATGGCGGATGCCAGATCGAACCCGCACGCAGGCCGTTGACGAAGACCTCCGCTGCCTCGCGGATGGGCGGGTCGAGCAGAGCGTGAATGCCGGCCGATCCCGGCTTCCGGTCTCTGTCGTCGCACTCCCTTCCCCGAAGTCGAGCACAACGCCGTTCCCTCGCAGGAGATCGGCATCTACGGTAAAGCTTCGCCGGTAGACGGCCTCTCCTGAGAAGAACCTCCGGCCCGCCAGCGTATTCCATGCAACGAACCCCGGAATCGGCAGAGCCGGCCCATCGGCAAGCTGAATCGTCCATCCGCCATCAAGCGACGGCAGCGCCTTCGCGCCGGAATGTCCACCGCTCGCGGGATGGAACACGGACTTCGCCGGCGACGTCTGAACGGCGGCCCTCATCTGTGCATTAGCTCGCGCCGGTCCATCTGATAACACAAACACTCGGGACTCATACGGAGTAAGCGTCAGAGCGATCGGCCCAGGGCCCGCATGACGGGACGTCTCCTTGCCGGTGTCCAGGGTGAACTCCTGCGCCAGCGCGTGCTTCGCGCGAAAACGCAGCACTGTCGAGAGCCTTCTGGACGAACTATTGACCACGAAGTAGATGTCGCTCGCTCGCGGATCATGCACCGCGCGGTGCACAAAGCCTAGCCCCGCATTCAGATCGTTTCCGGTGGTTGTCGGGTCAGGCCGCAACGTTGCCGTCATATCCGGAGTAAATGCTTTGTGCAAAGCCGCTCCAAGCCCCGCCAGCGAATGTACCTTGACGGCCTTGCTTCTCGTGAATAGGCCGCGCACCGTCTGCGCCACCTCGCGCGAGTCACTCGCATTCTCGAATCCCGGCGCCAGACTGGGCAAAGCTCCAGTGGCGATCACATGGCCGCCCGCGGCGACGTAGCTAGTCAGCAGACGGGCCGTCTTCAACGGCATTCGCTCCGTCGGCGGCAGCACCAGGATTGGGTACGGCACCGTACCCATCCGCTCGATCGTCGCCGCATCCACATAGTCCACGTTGTAGCCTGCGTCGAGGATCGTCCGCATCAGCTCCGGCGTCAGCCTCCGCTTCATCTCGTCCGTGATCGAGACGTGTCCCGGCGTATAGCTGGCCTCGGCATCGTCCTCCGGCAGCAGGATCGCCACATCGTTCACCGGCTCGCCCTGGCGCAGAAGCCAGCTTCCCCGCTGCAGGTATCGGGTCACATCCGGCATCACGGCAAACCACGGGTTGTGTTCGTCAAACACTGCGGCGGCATACAGATTCCATCCCGGCTCCGCCACTGTCGGCGGCGTGTACGGCCAGCCGTGCCCCACGATCTGGTTTACGCCTGAAAGGAACATGCGGTCGGCCTCCACCTTCATGTCCAGCGGCGTTGCGCGAAAGACCGGCGAGTGCAGCCAGGTAAATGTCTCGGCCGATGTGACGTTCCGCCCATACAGATGGCTCGCCGAACTCGCCCAGCGCGTATAGGAGAACTCCCGCCACTGCGGCCCTTCGCCCTCCGGCAGCGACGCAACCGCCTCATCGGCCAGCGTCACCGCGGGCTCGCCATATGTCTGGGAGCGGAAGCGTGTGCCGTTCCTCCGCGCCCACTCATTAACCGGCGTCAGATAGTTCTCGCCGATCAGCTCCGCCAGCGTCCGCCCCCAGTCGTTCCGCACCCCTGCCGCCTCGGCCGTACCGCCGCCATACAGCTCCGCAAGATGCGGGATCAGGTCGTAGCCGCGACGCCGCGCAAACTCCGCCGGCAGGCCGCTCGTCCAGTCCGAGCCATACACCTCAAGCGAGTCCGAAAATACTGATGTGGGCGGCTCAGCCCCAAACGCGCCCGCCAGCTTGTCCGCGACGTCATGCAGATGCTCCTCGATCGCAGCCCGCGAAAAGTGGTCGAGCACATAGCCCTCCGCACCCACCGCGGGACGCTTTACCTGCTGCAGGGTATGCGAGGCGTAGAACAGCAGAAGCGTGGCCGGCTGCGGCATCGCCGGAAGCGTCACGCCGGCCGCTCCCGGAGCAAGCGGCAGCGGCCTCGCCCCCTCCGCCGACCACTTCGCCGGGGTGCCCGCAGCAACGAAGGCCGCAAGCAGGGTATCGCCCGCCGCCGTGGGCGGCAGTGTCATCCTAGGGCCGCTCGCCGGCAGCGCCACCAGCTTCAGGCATCCGGCAGCAAGCGCAAGCGTCGTCCCCGGCCCGCCATACGGCCAACCGCTGCCGAGCGTCACATCCACCCGCAGCCCCAGCGATCGCGCCGTCGTATTCGCAAAGCGCAAATCGTCCAGAAACTCCGGCGAAAGATACGGCAGATTCTGAATCCCTTTCGCTTCGTCATCTACCGCCAGCGGGTATACCGGCTGAATCTCCACACCGCCCACGCCCGCCTTCTGCATCACGCGCAGCTCGCGGTCCAGCTCCTGCTTCTCAACCGCCGGTCCGAACCACCACCAGCGCATCATCGGACGGGTCTCATCGGGCGGCGCCGCCAGCGTTCGCGCAAAGGCATCCTGCGGCATCACGGATGGGTTCGCCTGCTGCGCGCTTGCGATACTTTGCATGGCACAGCAAACCGCTACTCCCCAGCAGAGCCCACGCACCGCGTCTGCCGCACACTGCCGCACTGGACGAGGTTTGACGTGCCGCATAGCCATCACTCTATCGAACGCGGCCGAATCAGGGTGTACGCGGCTTCAGATCAAACAGGGTCAGCGGAATGGCCTCGCCCATAGCCTTGTAGCCCGCGTCATTCGGGTGCAGATGGTCGCCATGCTCCATGCCCGGCAGAAAGGCATCCGGGTGCACCGGATCGCGGACCGCGGCATCCATGTCCACGAACCCGTCGAAGCTGCCTCTGGTGCGAATCCATCCATTGATCGCCTGCCGGATCGCCTCGCCCGCTTCACTGTACGAGTCCGCACCCCCAAACGGCGTCAGCGTTACGCCGATCACGACGATACCGTGCGCATGCGCCCGCACGATCATCTGGTCGAGCGCCCCAATCAGGTCCTCGGCCGTCGTATGCTCCTGCGGATCCCGTTTGAGATGGCCAATATCGTTGATGCCTTCGAGAATCAGCAGGTACCGCACACCGCTCTGAGCCAGAACATCCCGGTCGAAACGCGCCAGGGCGCTCGGCCCCGCACCCTCCCGAAGGATGCGGTTGCCACTGATCGCCTCATTCAGCACGGCCAGATTGCTGTGGTGCGGATCGGCCTGCAAACGCCCGGCAAGAGTGTCCGGCCAGCGCGCATTCCCGTCGAGGGTCGAGTAGGCTCCATCCGTAATCGAGTCGCCTACCGTCACCACAGCCGCATCTTTGGACGAGGTCAGCACGTCAATCCCGTTCAGGTACTCCCAGCTCGTCACCTTCACCGGCGCCGCGAGCGAGGGATCGCTGACGTGATTGCCCATCACCTGGAAGCTCGTCGCGCTTGCCAGTTGATGCTCCGTCAGTGTTCCGGGCAGGCGCGGGAGGAAGAAGCTCACCGTCAGATTCGTAAGCGGTTTGGCCGGCAGCTCGATTGGATCGCTGTAGACCAGAGCCCCCGGCTGCAGGGTGACCGAGGCCTGGTGATGGAAGAGCAGCGCCTTGCCCACGCCCGGCGCAATCGAAGCGCCCGCAAGGCTAGGAGCCATCTCCGCCGCGCCGATCACCAGCGGTGCCGTCCCGAAGACATTCGTAAACCGCACCCGGAATGTACTGCCACCGAGCGTGATCCGCACCACCTCGCGCAGCGTTGTACCGTCGTCTGCAATCTTGAGCTGCTCGTTTTCGATGATGCTGCTGGGCACCAGCGGCGAGCTGGCCCAGGTGCCGACCCAGTGATCCTCTTTTTCATGCCCCGCTTTGTCCGCCGCCGGAGCTGCCGCCGGAACCAGACAGAGCAGTGCAGCTATAAAACACAGGCGCTTGATGATGCTCATTCCACCTCGCTTGGGCTATGTCACCGTCTAGCATTATGGCTAAAGTAATCGTAAATTCTTCCGAGATGCTTTCGCGAACAGGAAATCGGAACAGCGCGGCGATTCTTCAGATACTGGACGAAAGCCATATTCCGCATGAGTCTTTCGAGCTCGACGGAACGCACTGGTTTGTGTTCGCACGGCGATCCCTGCTGACGGTGTTCCCGCTGATGTTTTAGTAATCGTGCACGGGAAGGAGCGACTGGCGAACTCAGCTTTGGCTTGCGACGGCGCGTGCTGTGGAGGCGCGAGCGATGAGGGTGGGTTGAAGGATGCTGCTGCGCGGTGCCGGCCTAAGCTTGGATTCAATGAGTGAGATGACCATGTCGGCGGCAAGCTGGCCGATCTGCTGGCTTTGCTGATCGATGCTCGACAGGGAGACGCGCGTCCACTCGTCATAGTGGAGATTGCCGCAACCGATAATGGCGATGTCGTCGGGAATTCGAAGACCCGCATCCAGCACAGTATTGATGGCACCAATGGCGAGCGGGTCGTTGTAGCAGAAGACCCCGTCCGGTGCAGGAGCGCGTTCGAGGAGCAGACGCATGGCCTCTGCTCCCTGCTCAAGGCTGCGCGTGTCTACCCTGCTGCGGCTGATGACGAGATCTTCCGAGAAGGGAAGATCGTGCGCCTGAAGAGCCTTGCGGTAGCCTTCGAAGCGCTGATTGCCGGTACTATTTGCGCGTCCGCGGATGTGTGCGATGCGGCGGCAGCCAATGTCGATAAGGTGCTCGGTAGCGATTCGCCCGGCCATCTCGTCATCGATCCCGATGTAGTTCGCCTGCAGGCCGGGCAGGTCGCGATCGATGAGCATGTAAATCTCATCGCGATCGTCCATCTGCTCGAACTGGGTGATGCCGGTGCCGGTGGAGGCGACGATGAGGGCGTCGAGGCGGCGACCCTGGAGGTGGCGGATCTCGCGAATCTCAAGCTCCGGATCCTCTTCGGACGAGGACACGATGAGGTAGTAGCCGCGGCCGCGGATTGCGGTGGAGAGAGCCTTGGCAATCTCGGCAAAGAAAGGGTGCAGAAGGTCGGGCACGATCAAACCGATCAGATAACTGCGTCCGGTGACCAGGCTGCGGGCCATGGCATTTGGCTGGTAGTCAAGCTCCTTAACCCGGCGGAGAACGCGTGTCCTTGTCTCCTCGCCGATATCGGGATGATTCCGCAGCACCTTCGAGACGGTGACCACGGAAAGGCCAAGGTCGGCCGCAATATCTTTCATGCGAATTGCCATATCAGACTATAACGCGGACTCTACACCGTCTGGAGCCAACCAATAACCAGGAGAAGAACGGCGTTATGCCGTGCAAGCTGGGCCATCGAATGGCTGCGTCGAGTTGTCGATATTAATGCTGAGGCAGTACGCCACACCCATCGTCGCTTGCGTCCATCAGACGAATCTCTCCCGGTAGGACCAGAGCCCAAGCCCCGGATTGGAGATGAAGAAGATTTCTTCG
>CAXTJC010000108.1:0-8371 GCA_964244225.1 uncultured Acidobacteriaceae bacterium | reverse complement strand
ATCTTCTGCGCGTAATGCGGGAGGTCGAACAGGAGGCCGCGAAGGAGCAGGCCGTCGGCGTGAAGCCGCCGAAAGAGAACTCTCCGGCGAAGACAGACGCTTTGTAGGCAGACGCCCTGTAACGTCTCCACCACTGGAAGTCCGTCGCTCGATTGACGGAAGCGCAGGCAGTCCGTAGCCTGAGCGGGTGCGCACATCCTCTCATTCCGCCCCTGCTGCCGTCCTTGCTCTCGCTCTTCTTCCTCTCTCGGCTGTTGCGGCCGGAGCGCCCCAACACACAGCAGGCGTCGACAGGGCTCACTTCCTGGTCGACGGCAAGCCCTTCCAGATCCTCTCGGGCGAGATGCACTATCCGCGTATTCCCCGTGCGTACTGGAAGGATCGTCTGCAGAAGCTAAAGGCCATGGGCCTGAACAGCGTAACGACGTATGCCTTCTGGAACGCGCATGAGGCGACGCCGGGCCACTACGACTTCTCCGGCCAGAACGATGTTGCGGAGTTCATTCGCGAGGCGCAGCAGGCGGGGCTCTACGTCATCCTTCGTCCGGGGCCGTACGTCTGCGCCGAGTGGGAGCTGGGCGGCTATCCGGCGTGGCTGCTGAAGGATCGATCCATTCTGTTGCGCAGCCGCGATCCGAAGCTTGCGGCGGCAACAGACGCTTGGTTCACGCAGCTCGGTAAACAATTGCAACCGCTTCTGCTACAAAATGGCGGGCCCATCCTCGCAACGCAGGTTGAGAACGAATACGGCTCCTTCGGCGACGACCACGAGTACATGGAGTCCATTCACCACATGCTGCAGGATCACGGGCTGGCCGCCCCGATTCTCTACACGGCTGACGGTCCGCAGCTGGTCCCGAAAGGATCGCTGCCGGAGCTGCCCGCGGTCATCAACTTCGGCACCGGCGAGGCGCGCTCCTCTTTTGCCAGCTTCGCGAAGATCCGTCCTGATGGACCGCGTATGAGCGGCGAATACTGGGCGGGCTGGTTCGATCACTGGGGAGCAAAGCATGAGACGCGCGCGGCGTCGACTGAAGCCGATGAGCTCGGCTGGATGCTCGAGCAGGGCTACTCCGTAAGCCTGTACATGGCAGATGGCGGCACGAGCTTTGGCTGGATGAACGGTGCCAACAGCGATGGGAAGAACTACGAACCGGATACCACCAGCTACGACTACGACGCGCCGATCAATGAAAATGGCGATCTGACGCCCAAGTACTTCGCCTTTCGCGACGTGATTGCAAAAGCAACAGGCGCAACGCCCGCCGCGGCGCTTCCCTCACCGAAGCGCAAGACCTTCGCTGTCGATGCTGCCATCGAGTCGGCCTCGCTGTGGGCGAATCTGCCCGAGCCGGTTGCATCGACGACACTGCTGACAATGGAGGATCTCGACCAGAGCTACGGCTACGTTCTGTATGGGACGAAGCTCGCGGCGAACGCCGGCGGCGAGCTGAAGCTCGATGGCCTGCACGATTACGCGCAGATCTATCTCGACCGTAAGCTCGTCGGCACACTCGATCGCAGGTTGAACCAGAACACGATGACACTACCTGCAACCGCGGTTCCGCGAACGCTCGAAATCCTGGTCGAGAATACGGGCCGCGTCAACTTTATGGCGGTGATCCGCACCGAACGCAAGGGGCTGACAGGCGCGGCGACCCTTGGCGGCGCTGCTCTAGGCCCGTGGGAGATCTACTCGCTTCCGCTCGCTGGAGCGACCGATCCGGCGAGCTTTACGTACAGTGCAAGCGAATGCTCAGGCCCGTGCTTCTATCGCGCAAAGCTCAAAGTAGACGTGCCGGCCGACACCTACCTGGATCTGAGCGGAGACGCGAAGGGCTTCGTGTGGCTCAACAAAATCCCACTCGGGCGCTTCTGGAATGTGGGACCGCAATACTCGCTGTGGTCGCCCGGCGCGTGGCTGCACACAGGCTCGAACGATGTGATCCTGTTCGATCTGATGGGTCGGAGTAAGCCGCATCTGAGCACCTCCGCCGAGTGGGTCGCCGCGCCGAGTGTGGCTGTCGCCGACGCGGCGAAGTAGGGTTTAGACGATCTCCGCCGGTGCCTCACTCAACATGAACTCGACCGCCTGCTCCCCAAGCACGGGGTGCTTCGCATGCAGCGTAACCGTACCGGCCTGCTCTCTCGTCCTAAGCCAGATGGCACCTGTACCCCCAACCAGCGCAAACGGGTTGTCGCCGATGATATCCGCGGGTCCCTCAACACGGAGCTCGATAGCATCCGCGGCAAAGGGTCGAACGCGACCGAACTCGTCGTTGACACGCAGTACCACGCGCACGCTGTCCGCGCCGTCCGCAACGAGCTTCGTTTCGTCCGGCAGCACCGCAAAGACCTGGTCGACGCCCTTGCCGGAGTAGCTCTTCGAGATCACCTGCTTGCCCGCGATGAAGCCGTCAATCCTGAGATCGCCCCACGCCTTCACCTTCCTGTTGAGAGGAATGTTGAACGGCGGATACTTCAAGTGAGCGAAGCGCTGCTTGTCCGCATCGCTCTCTGCCACCATCTGCCACTCCTTCCCGTCATTCACGAAGAGCTTGAGGTGATCACAGTTGGAGCTGATGAGCGCGTCCATGAAGTTGATGGATTCATCGTTCTTCGCCCAATGAAATGAGGGCTCGAGTACGATCTCCTCGGCCGGCTCGCACATGGATTTATAAAAGCCTGCGGCGGGCTTAGGGGTGCGGAATATATCCATCACGCCGTGGTAGCAGATGCGATCGCCGGAGCCGAAATTGTTGTGCGTGTTGTAGTCGAACGCACACCATCCGATCCCGCCCGCGTACTGCGGGTTCGAGGCCAGCGTATCGTGCACGCGTACGTGGCGGATGGTGTGCTCCTGCAGCCGCTCCTTGCTGTCGATCGTCTTCGTCGGAAAGGTGTGACCGACAAACTCGGTGTTGAGATAGCGCGGATGATTCGGCGCTTTCAGAGGAAAGCCAAAGTCGTTCATCGTGAAGACATCTTCCAGAAACTCCGACTCCTGAAAGTACCGGATGCCACCCGTCTGCCGGCCTTTGTCGAGCGCATGCGCCAGTGCGTTTGTGCGCGTGTAGAAGTCATGGTTGTCGCGCGATTCGTTGATGCGAACACCCCACAGAATGATCGATGGATGATTCCAATCGCGCCGCACCATGCGACGAACGTTATCGACCGCAACATCCTGCCATGCGGCTGGGCCAATGTGCTGCCAACCCGGAATCTCTTCAAGCACCAGCAGGCCAATCTCGTCGCACTCATCAAGAAAATGGCGCGACTGCGGATAGTGCGACGTACGAACGATATTGCAGCGAAGATCATGGCGCAGAATGCGAGCATCCTGCCGCTGAGGCCGGGCCGGCATAGCCTGTCCCACCCACGGAAAAGTCTGGTGACGATCCAGCCCGCGCAGCTTGATCACCTTGCCGTTCAAGGAGAAGCCCTGGTCGGTAAACATCGCCTCTCGGAAGCCGATGCGGCGCGTGTCCTCATCGATCACACGGCCGTTCTCCAGCAGCTGCACATTGACGGTGTAGAGCTTGGGATGATCAAGATCCCAAAGCTGAATCACACCGAGTTTGCTCAGCGTCAACGTGTGCCCCGCGCCATCAATCGGCATGCTTACCGCTGCACCCGCAGCCTGCCCGTCGTCCGCGTTCACACGCTCGATCGGCTTAGGGGCTGGAACTCGCTCAGTGGCGCGTGCAAGTACGCGATCTCCATCCAGCAGCTCCGCACGCAGATAAAACTTGCCGGATGACGTCCCGCTCGCACGATCAAGGAAACACGTCACATCTACCGACGGGTTGCCCCCAAGAACATCCTTCGGCTGTGCATGAATATTCTCAAGAAAAGTCTGCGGCACAATGCGCAGCGCAACCTCGCGGTAGATGCCGCCAAAGGTCAGATAGTCAATCTCATTGCCGAATGGCGGAATGTCCGCCCGCTCGGTCGAGTCCACATCAACAGCCAGTACATTCTTACCCGCAGGATCGAGCAGCCCCGTCAACTCAAACGAGAACGGTGTATAGCCGCCCTTATATTCACCCAGCCTCTTGCCGTTCAGCCACACCGTTGAGGCCGTCATGACACCTTCAAAATCAACAAACACGCGCTTTCCCTGCGCCTCCGCGGGCACCTTGATAGGCCGTCGGTACATGGACACAAACTCGTAGCTCTTATCGTCAAAGCTGTGCCACGGCAGGCGAATATTCGTATGCGGGATGATCACCGGCGTGAAGCTCGAGTCATCAAACTCCACCGCGTGCGCGGCTTCCGTAACACTCGAAGAGTAACGCCAGCCACGATTCATCGGAAGAACAAGGCGGCCCACAGAAGGCGGTGTAGGCTTCTGCGCCAGAGCCGCTGCGTTCAGCTTCGTTGCCGCCAAAGCGGTCCCGGATGTCTTAAGAAAGTGCCTGCGGTCCATGAGACTCCTGCAAAACGGAAAGATCGATGCGGTTCCATGTAACCACACTCCGGCAACTCTTCGCGACCGTACCCGCAACATACCTCACCGCTCGTATCCGCGTCGGTCAAATGGCCGATATAGGAGGCCTAGGAACGGCTCTTGCCGCGCGTCGATCGCGGCGTCTCAGCAACAGCAGACTTTAGCCGCCCACTGCGCTCGAAGCTTTGCGCCGGCTCGGCAGCAACGCCTTTTTCCGAGGTGCGAGCAGGATTTGTCTTCATGGTCTTATCCGGCTGTGAGGCTATATTTTTGCCTGTTGGTGGCCCACCATTCGTCGATCCACCGGATGCAGGCGGCGGCTCGCGTAACGTCGGCCGGGTCGCATCCTTCCATAGCAGAAGGAACCGATCCACATCGTAGCCCGCCTTTTCTGCTATCGAGCTCCCGCGCGATATGACGCCTTCGATCGCCTGCAGTGAGTATGCTGTCCGCTCATCCGCCAGGCCGAAGAGTGACGGCAGTTGAAGCCAACTCAGAATCTCCCCGAACTGCTCCCGATTCATGTAGCGGATTCCATTCGAGTCGTTGATCCCGGCAAGCCAGCGCACGTCTCCATCACGCCAGAAGGCAGCAGAACCGAAGGACGTCGCCGGATCGTCGCTGTCCGGCGCAAGCAGCAGACGAACGCGCGCCGCGAATCGCCAGGCATCATCCCCATGAAGGTCAAGGGAGGAGAAGATCTCCGCCAGTGCGGCACGAAGCTGCAGACCGTCAAACAGCTCCGAACTGATCAGCGTCTCCGACGCATGCAGGATCGCCCATGCAAGCACCGGAGCCCACACCGATGTGCTCGCGCCCGTCGAGGTGCTTGGCAGCATGGTACGAACAGAGGGCGGCCACACTGGTGAGAACCTCTGCTCGATCGCGGGAAGTCCGGCCGCGGCATGAAGCAGATGCCGCAGCGTCGTCGCAGAACTCGAGGAGGAGGCCGGCAACGAGGACGCAGACAAGCCTCCCTCCACAGCCGCGAAGTGCTGCAGTTGATCGAAGAAGAGCGTCGCTGCGCGCAAGAGCGGATCAAAACGCGTATCGAGAGTCAGCGCCGCAGCCGGTGCTCCTGTGTTTGCCGACCTCCGCGAGGCCTTTGTCGCTGATGAGGACTTTTTCGCTGGAGGCGCGGCCTGCTCCTGCGCGGCCTGCACCAGAGTTTGAATGTGCTCGCGACTCAGCGCCTGCCGGAGAGCTTCATGTAGGGGACGAAGGCGCAGCTTTGAGAGGGCTTCATCCAGATTGTGAACGCCCGCGCCTTGCAGCGCATCGCACAGCTGATCCCAAGGCTGCTCCGCAGTCGCCTGCAGCTCGCGGAAGTCCTGCAGCACAGCGTACTGATAGCCGCGCAGGTCCATCGTAAGACCGTGATACTCGAAGTCGCGCGAGCGGCGCAGGAAGGAGAGTCCGCGCGCGGCATCGTGATAGCCGATGATAGTTCCATCATCGGATCGCAGATCCATCGCCTCGCGCAGCTGCCGCTGCCGCAGCTGCCCGGTGTACTTGTCCATCGATGCGACCGAGGTGTGAATCGTCCCGCGCGTGCTGCCGTAGGTGTTGTTGTAGAGGATCAGTGCGCGGTCGTTGCGGGACCGATTGGAGTAGGCGAACACGTTCTCGTCGACAGTTCCATGGTCATTCCAAAGGTCGTACATGACGAAGTTTGCGCTCTCCGCAAAGACGTGCCGCCGCCTCAGCAGCGGAGCGATCTCTTGCTGGTGCCGCGATGCGAGGCTCTCGTTCGGCCACTCGTCCATGCGCGCGCGCTTGTACTCCATGCCGTAGCGCTCGGTGTAGCCCTCGATCTGGCCGTGGCCAAACATCGGCAGACCCGGCAACGTTGACATCAGCGTCGCCACGCCAAAGCACTTGTCGCCTGAGCCAAACTGATCGATCGTCGTGCGCTCGTCCGGATTCGACATGAAGTTCACATAGCGCTTCAGAATGTCTGGGTCGAACTCGATCGTCTTCTTCAGGTACGAACGATACTTCGCATTCTCCTCGTCACGCAGCATGTTCATGAACGCAGAGTTATACACGCGGTGCATACCCAGCGTGCGTACAAAATAACCCTCTAGCATCCAGAAGGCCTCCGCCAGCAGCAGCGTTCCCGGCACCTCGACCGCCACGCGATCGACAACTTCACGCCAGAACTCCGCCGGCATCAGCGAGTCGAACTCCTCCTGCGTCATCGCCGATTCAGCGCGGGACGGAATAGAGCCGCCAACCCCCGGCAGAGGAAACCACAGCCGCTGCACATGTCGCTTCGCCAGCGTCATCGCGGCATCGAAGCGAATGATTGGAAACAACCGGGCGACATGCAGAATGGCCTGTATGACATGCTCACGGACGTACGCCTTCGAGTAGTCGAGCTGTGCCGTATCGTTCCACGCAAAGGTGGTTCCGTCATTGCCGTGATACACAAAGCGCGTCTCACCGCTGTTCTGCTGGCGCAGACGGAAGACCACCGCCGCGTCGGTCTGGTCGAAGTAATGATCTTCAATCTTGATCTCAACCCGCGAGTCGCTCGAAAGATCCGGCCCGTTAAAACTGTACGAGGGAAAAGGACTCTCCGGCCGCGAGATAAACCAGTCCGGGTGCTCAATGACCCAGTTCGAGTCGATGCCCATGTGGTTCGGCACCATGTCGCTGGCCAGCCGGATACCGGCCGCGGCCGCGCGATCGCGCAGGGTCTCATACGCTCCCGGACCGCCAAGATCTTCGGCGATCTGATAGTCCTTCAGCGAGTATGCGGACGCGACCGAGTCCTCCTGCCCGCGCAGGCGCTTGATCGTCCGCGACGCGATGCTGCGCTCCCACAGGCCGATCAGCCACAGCCCCGTCATGCCGCGCTGCGCGAGCAGCCGCAGCTCTTCATCCGGAATCTGGTCCAGCCGATGGATGTGCCGCCCATACTTTTTCGAGAGCTGCTCGAGCCACACATACGTGCTCTTCGCCATCAGCACGACCGTCGGCATCCACGCCTGATCTTCGCTGAAAGCCTCATACTCGTTCAGCGGCGCCTGATGGTCGAGGGCATAGCGGCGGCGTCGCGCCTCGGCCTCCGCGAAGCCGACGAACTCATCTCCTACAAACCCTGCAGCCCCAAAGTCCTGCCCGCCCCTGCCCCCAAAGCGGCTTGGCACAGGCGGATGAAAGCGCATCCAGATCGCAATGTCCTCTTCGCGCAGCACATCGATCGCGAGCAGCGTTCGCCGCAGGTCTTCTCCCAGGAAGGGAGCCCAGCGCTCACGAATAAAGTCGAGCTGGCCTGAGAGCGAATCGGGCGCGGCCAGCATCGGCGCGCGCAGCACATCGAGCAGCGTGCCTGCATCGGCGCTCCACTCCGGACGCGTCGCGAAGTAGTCGTCAAAATCAGCCGTGACCTGCGTGTACGCGGGTTGCACGGCGAGTGGCCGATCGTCGAAGAGCTCGCGAAACGGCGCAAACGCCGGGTTGATATTCGCGAGCCAAAGCAGCAGCAGCTCTTCAAACGCCGCCTCCCGATGAGACATGGACCCGGTCGTCTGCGCCAGCCACTCGTCGACCGTCAGCTCTCCACGAAAGACCGCCACGGTCGGAAACTGTTCTGAGAACTCCCGCAGCAGCGCTGCGACCTGTTCGGCTGGAAGCTGTGTACTGAACCAGCGCAGCGCCTCGGTCATCACCGCCGGATCGATCTCTTCTCGAAATCGCGCAACAATGGCATGGCTGAGCTCATCGATGAGACCCATGGCAAACAGCGCGCCCGCGTTGACTACATCCGAGGGCTGTCCCGCGACCCCACGCGCAGCTCCGCGCAGCTCGTTCCACTGCGCCGCCAGCGTGCGGCTTGCAGCAACGTTGCCGAAGATCACATTGCCATCGAACTCGAAGAGAAGCTCATCGAGGGCAAGTTTCTCTCGAAAGACG
>CAXTJC010000107.1:0-8428 GCA_964244225.1 uncultured Acidobacteriaceae bacterium | reverse complement strand
CAAACTCCCGCTCCGGCGCGACAAACACCATATAGCTCACATCCCCATCCGGCCGTGCCACCGTTACCAGCCAGTCCCGCTCCGGCAGTTGCGTCCCGCCGTCGGCCACCGGCGAGCTCCCTCGTAGCACCACCGCCTGCGCCGGCCGCCCCGCCACCTGCATCGTCGTCGCCGCTCCTGCCTGCGTTAGCCCCGAGCTCTGCCCCACAAACCCCTGCACCAGCGCCGCACTCGCCGTCGCCAGCGTCGCCGCATCCGTCGCCCCATTGCCATCCTGCTTGGCAATCCCGAGCACCGCCCCGTACGCTACGCCAAAGCTCCCCGCCGCATTCACCGGCGCCACCGTCACTGTTCCATCCGCATCATCCGCGCGCTTCCAGCTCGAAGGCGTCTGGATCGCATAGCGCGACGCCTGCACCGCCACCATCCGGTCGCTCAACCCCAGCTGCGCCCGGCTCAGCGGTGCAATCGTCTGCTGCGGCACCGCCGCCTGCCCACCGCCGCCCGCCTGCGCCGCCACCGGTGTACTCGCCACCACCGCCCCATTCCCGCCCGGCTGCGCCGCATACAGCCCGCTCTGCCGCCACGCCCCGCCCTGCACCTCCTTCGCCGTCAGCGGCTTCCGCGTCATCGCCGTCGTGTGCATCGCCGTAAACGCCGGCGTCGTCACCACCGGCTTGTCCAGTCGCGGCAGCGTCGCAATCTCCGCTTTCACATACTCCGTCCGATTCCCCGGGTTCGGATGATCGCTCATAAACTGCGCCCCGCCCGCCCCGTACTTCGCCTTAATCGTCTCGAAGAACTGCGGCAGCCCGCGCGGATCGTACCCCGCCCGGTACAGAATGTTCACGCCCTCCAGATCCGCCTGCTGCTCATCCCCACGTGACATATGCAGAAAGTCCAGATTCTGCCCGTACCCGATGCCCGCCTGCGCCATCTGCCCCGCCGCGCCGCCGCCCAGCAGAATCGCCGACCCGATCGACCCCAGCCCATACAGCAGACTTTTATTCCGCTGCTTGCCCATATTGCACGTCGAGTGCCGCATCACCACATGCGACACCTCATGCGCCATCACGCCCGCCAGTTGCGCCTCCGTCTCCGCCGCCTGGATCGTCCCCAGATTCACAAAGATCGACCCGCCCGGCAGCGCAAACGCATTGATCTCCTCACTCGCCACCACATGGAAGTTGAACGGCCACTGCCGCTGAACCCCCGGCACCAGCGGCGCCTGCACCACCAGCTTCGCCCCGAGCGCCTGCACATACCTCGTCAGCGGATCGTTCTCCGGCAGCACCGGCATCTGGCTGTAGATCTGCCGCGCCACCTTGCTGCCCTCCGCAATCTCCTGGTCCTCGGTAAACGAGTTCCGGCACGTCACCGGCTCAAACCGAGCCCACGCCCGCTTCCCGCACCCTGCCGTCAGCAGCAAAACCCCCAGCAGCACCGCCCGCACCCGCCTCACCCGCATCCACTCTCGCCGCATAACCCCTCGCCTCCAAAACTCAGCCATCCCAACCACCAGCACCACAGCCACCCGCATCCCGGCACCGGCTCTTCCTTCGCTCTTTATCCTTCGTTCTACATTCTTCGTTGTTCGTTCTTCTGCGATAAAAGTTTGTCATTCTGGAGCGCAGCGAAGAATCCCCGCCTTCGCCTTTACCACGCGAACCCCGACACTAACAGGACACAGACATACACCCGACCTTGCCTTTGTCTTCCATCCCGAACACCGCAAGGAACTTGCTGTTGTGATCTAAGCAGCACAACAAGAATTCTGGACAAATTCCAAACGTTCTGCTGATTACATCTTTCTGTTTCGGCTTCTCTGTTTCGTTTCTGCGATAAAAGCCCTAAGTCCTTCTCCGCTCAGCTCCCCGGCTTCGCAATCACACCCAAATCCGTCATCCCGTTCACAAAATACTGCACCGCCAGCGCCACCAGCAGCAGCCCCATCACGCGCACCAGGATCCGAATCCCCGTCTCTCCCAGAGCCTTCGCCACCCGGTCCGAGTTCCCCAGCACCAGATAGCAGATCACCGCCGTCACTAGAATCGATCCCATAATTGCAGCCATCTGCCACCACACCTGCACCTGCCCCACCAGCACCATCACGCTCGTAATCGATCCCGGCCCCGCCAGCATCGGCACCCCCAGCGGCACAATCCCCGCATCCTGCTTGTGCGTCGCCTCCTCCGCCTCTTCGCTTGACTCCTGCGTCGGCGATCGCTTCGCCTCGAGCATATCGAGCCCGATCAGCAGCAGAATGATGCCACCCGCAATCTCAAACGCCGCAATCGAGATCCCGAACAGCTGAAACAGATACTTGCCCGCCACCGAGAACACCGTCAGCACAATCCAAGCCGTCAGCGTCGCCTTCCGCGCAATCGCCTTCCGCCGCGGCCCATCCGCCCCCGCCGTCACCGCCAGAAATGTCGGCAGCGCCGCGAACGGATCCACCAGGAAAAAAATCGAGCTCAGCGCCAGCAGCGAAAACCGCACATACACGGAGTTCCCCAGCCCAGCCAGATTTACGGAATGAAGATCCACACTCACCCCGTCATTCTCCCACGCAGCGCGTCCTCTCCACATGCTCAAGCAATACGCCAACACCTGCTGTCACGGCCGGCTGCCAGGCAGCTTTCAGGAACTCAGCCGCATACGCCCTGACCTGCCGGGTGGCTAACCCGCCGCGGGAGGCCAGCTACCGATGCTGCGGAACATGCCGAACCAGTCTTCAAGGTGCCAGGTATGGCTCACTCGGCCATCCCGGAAATGATGAAATTCGTGCATGCTTATCTCGACTCGCCGGTGTGACGCCGGTACTCCGAAGAGTTCTCCGAGGTGCGTGCCCACCATGCGTGCACGTACTCCAGCGCGGCCGGAACAACCGATGATCTCATCCACCTCAATCTTGAGGTCGGGCAGGGCTGCAAAGAAATATGGCATCAGTTTCTTTAGGCCTGCGGTGCCTGGCTCCTGCCCTGGAGCAAGAGGGATGTCCTGCCAATCAGGCCAACATGCTTCATCCAATAAATCCGGGTTCTGCTCGCTGAACGCCCGGTAGAGTGTCTCAACTGACCGTTTTTCCTCTGCGCTAAGTCCAGTAACTGTAGTTTGATCAGGGGCTGACAAAATGAATCTCCTTTTCGAATCGATTTCCATATAAAAGCACGGTTAGGTTCATGCAGGTTAGGTTGCACGAACGAAGAGCTCGTATCCGATACCTTTATTGCCACCGGTAACAAGCGCATTTCACTCAATTCCTCCTTGAATTCTTTCAATCCTCCCGGGCGCATGCCGACCGGGACAAACTCAATCTCGCCGGCTGCTCAATGAAACTGCCTGCCAGTTGTGAGCCTACGTTCTCCCGGTACACCGGAGAAGTAGGGTGACTTTCCTTTTAGTTATGAATAAAATTCATGAGTGATGCGCAGTGAACTGAGCGATCTCGCAATTTTTTCGATAGTGGCGCAGGAACGAAGCTTCACACGGGCTGGTGTGCGTCTCGGACTGTCACAATCAGCGGTGAGCCACATGATGCGGTCGCTTGAGAAGAAACTTGGGATCCAACTGCTGGCGCGTACGACCAGAAGTGTCTCGCCCACCGCGGTCGGAACTGCGATTTTGAAAGACCTGAATCCTGCACTCGAACGGATCGAACAATCCCTCGCTGAGGCGCGTAACCAGCGGGATCGGCCGGCCGGAAAAATCAGGCTCGTCCTTTCGCGAACCGCGGCGCGCCTGATCTTGCTGCCAAAGCTGCCGTCGTTCGCGCGCAAGTACCCTGAGGTCGAATTGGACGTCACGTGTTCTAACGATTCAGTGGATCTCATCGCGGGCGAGTACGACGCCGGTATACACATCGGCGAGTTCATCGAACGCGATATGATCGCGGTGCGCGTGAGCAAAGAGATGCGCCTCACGGTCGTCGGCTCGCCCGCCTACTTCCGTTCACGAAAGAAACCTAAGTCTCCCGGAGATCTCAAAGATCACTCGTGCATCGCGCTTCGACTTCGGAAGAGCGGCGTCTATCGCTGGGAGTTCGAGAAAGGGCGCCGTTCACTTACAGTCAATCCCCGAGGCCCACTCACGTTCACTGACTCCGACCTCGCTGTCCAGGCAGTTCTTGATGGCATCGGACTGGTGATGACAATGGAAGCTCACGTCCAGGAACACGTCGCTGAAGGCAGTCTCACTCCGGTGCTTCGTGACTGGTGCCCCTCCTTTCCTGGATACTTTCTTTACTATCCGAGCCGGCGGAATCAGCCGGCGGCACTCAGTGCGCTCATCAATGCGCTCAGGCTCTGAGGCGCGCTCAGGATTTGAAGGCTATTCGCGCCGCGTCCGAATCACAAACCTGCCGCTCCCCACCCGCTCCCCGGCAAAAAGCCGTCATCTCGACCGAGCAACGCGAGTGGAGAGACCCCTGTATTTCTCCCCAAATCCCGACGCGCCCTCAAGATCGCCTCAGCGATGCGTCCGAATCACAAACCAGCCGCTCCCCTGCACCTTCCCCAGATAATCGCTTTGGTCCACCAGCGTCCATTCCCCGCTCGCGATCTTCGCCGCGATCAGTGCATCGAGCTCCCGGTGCGGCCACGGATTGCCGTGGTTATACAGCTTCTCCGAGCCCCGCATAATGTCCAGCTGCCGCTGGTACACAATCCACTGCGGCGGCGCCGTCTTCAACTCCCCGATCAGCTGCTCGATCGTCGCCCGTGTCGAGGTATCAAAAAACGTCTGCACGTAGTTGTGCCAGGGCGGCGTGTCGCAAAAGTAGTTCGGAAACGGATACGGCAGCGACAGCAGATCCGGATGCACCCCCGGACGCGCCCCGATATCCGTGCAGATCGCCGTGCTCAGCTTCAGCAGATCCGGATCGATGTACATCGCGCCATACACCGGATGCTCGTACCACACGCGGTCATGGAACATCGCTCCAAACTTGTAATGCTGCCAGGAGTACGGCACCAGCGCCTTCGATGTCAGCGTCGAAACCGCCAGCGCCGCCATCAGCGTCAGATAGAACGGATCCACCCATCGCCGGGAGCGGCGAAACGGCTGCAGCACCGGAATCAGCAGCAGCAGCAGAGCCATCGGCGCATAGTAGTTCGTCAGCGGCTCCGCGGCCGCGCCGGCCGAGTATGACGCCCACTCCGCCAGCGGCAGCAGCACCAGCACACATCGGAAATCCGGCTGCCGCCCCCGCGCAAGCTCCAGACCAAGCCGGCCCCACACCACGGCAACCGTCACGTATAGCAGCGGAATCATGACCAGAACAACGACCGAGATCAACTGGCCGTTGAGCAGCGGCTCACGCAGCAGCGGAAACCCCGCCAAAAACATTAGCGCCGCCAGCGCTATCTGCGCCGCAAAGATTTGGCGCAGGCTCGCCCGCGAGAACCGCGCCAGCCCAGCGCCGAGAGCCAGCAGCAGCGCCCCCGCCAGCACCGCCCGCTTGCCCTGCTGCCACAAAAAGGGAAACGTGTTCCGCAGCACCAGAAACGGCGCGGCAAAGATGGTTCCCGTGCCGCCCTTGCTCCCCGCCGCCCGAAAGATGCTGCTGCTCAGATACGCCGAAAACGAGTCTCCAGTCAGCGCCACCACGCCCACCACCGTCACTGCCGCAACCGCCACCAGCAGCACGACACTCGCCAGCCGCTGCCGCCGCGCCAGAAACGGCAGGCATAGCAGGCACGAGGCCAGCAGCGCCGCGCCGTCCGTCAGCCGCGTCGTAATCGTCAGCCCGCACAGCACCCCCAGCACCGCCACCAGCACCCTCTGCCGCCCGGCCCGCTCCGTCCGCGCAATCACCAGCTGCGTCAACAGCGCGTACAGAATCAGGTTCTCCGCCAGCACGTGGTAGTCGTCCAGCCGGTAGGAGTGCCCACACACAATAAACGTGAACGTCCCCAGCAGAACGATGCCCTTCTGCCAGTCCGGCCACACCGACTCCCGCAGCACCAGCAGCAACCCGCAGCTCATCACCACGATCTCCAGCAGCGACGGGATCTCCGTCACCGCCAGCCGATGCCCGAACATCTGCATCCAGCCATCCGTGAGCAGAAAAAAAATCGGCTGCAGCGCCGTATGCAGCTCGGAGTAGAGCTTCACGCCCTGGTGGAAGGTCGTCGCATACCAGAACCACATCGCCTCCCCGCCCATCTGATTGTTCACAATCATGGCGAGGCCCAGCAGAAGGCAGCACAGGATCGACAGCCCCTGAAAGAGCCACGGCCTCCCCTGCTCTCGCATCATGCGAACGTCTCTCGGCTCTGGCATCGTGCGAGTGTCTTTCGGCTCCGGCATACGGCAGCGTATCTCCCCTACCCGCCGCCGCGCGCGTCCACCTCCCGCGCCGGCTGCAAGCTTCCTAAGCTTTGTGGGCACTCTGAATTAAACGCCCTGTTCGCTAAGGACATGGCATCAGCTCAACCCGAGCGATATACCTTCTCTATCGGCGCTGTATTTCCTATTGTTAAGGGCATGGCTTCAGCCATGCCATACATGCTCTCCCCACAACGCGGCTTCAGCCGCTGAGGTTCGCTTGGTCATACCTTCAGGACGAATGCAAACTGTCCTTAAAACCTGTTTAACAACTCTAACGATTCAAAGAAGGCCGTCATCTCGACCGAAGCCGTGCAGTCTTATCGCACGGCGTAGTGGAGAGACCCCTGTATTTCGTCGTTGTTATTGCTTGTTCTTCTCTCATAGCGTGCCGTGGCGCGAGTTTCTAAACAGACTCTTAGCCCTTGCTTTTCTTTCTTCCATTCCGAGCAACGCGAGGAACCTGCTTTGCTCGGACCGGCAAAATATCTCTCCTCAAAACTAAGAGTTCTTTGACCCTGACCACACCTCTTTAGCTTACAGGCTAAGCGGACATCCCCACCAAGGCCCCGGGCAAGCAGCGTCTACGTCATCCGGGCACACCGAAAGCACCACCGCGCCTCCACCCGCAAGCCGCACTCATCAAACTTCAGAACCTGATCGGCTCACCGCCGCCTCCATCCCGTCTATAATTCGGCTCAGAATCGAGACAATCCATGCCCCTGCAAACCACTGAGAACATCTGGCACAACGGCGATCTCATCCCGTGGGAGAAAGCCCAGATCCACGTCATGAGCCACGTCGTCCACTACGGCTCCTCCATCTTCGAGGGCATCCGCTGCTACAGCCAGACCCAGCCCGGCGCCTCCGAGCCCGTCAACGGCATCTTCCGCCTCCGGGAGCACATGGCCCGCTTCATCGACTCGGCCAAGATCTACCGCATGCCCATCCCCTTCACCCTCGATCAGCTCTGCTCCGCGGTCGTCGACGTGGTCGAGTCGAACGGCATCGCCCCCTGCTACATCCGCCCCGTTGCCTTCCGCGGCTATGGCGAGATCGGCGTCAACCCCCTCAAATCGCCCGTCGAGGTCTACATCGCCAACTTTCCCTGGGGCAAATACGTCCCCGGCAACGCCGGCGCCGACGTCTGCGTCTCCTCCTGGTCCCGCCTCGCGCCCAACACCATGCCGTCGCTCGCCAAGGCCGGCGCCAACTACATGAACTCCCAGCTCATCCGCATGGAAGCCGAGATCAACGGCTACGCCGAAGGCATCGCGCTCGACGTCAACGGCTATCTCTCCGAGGGCTCCGGCGAAAATCTCTTCCTCGTCCGCGGCGGCGCGCTCTACACCACACCCCTCGCCAACTCCGTCCTCAACGGCATTACCCGCTCCTCCGTCCTCACCATTGCCAAAGAGCTCGGCATCCCCGTCGTCGAGCAGGCCCTCCCCCGCGAGCTCCTCTACATCGCCGACGAGGCCTTCTTCACCGGAACCGCCGCCGAGGTCACCCATCTCCGCTCCGTCGATCGCATCATGGTCGGCGACGGCACCATGGGCCCCATCACCACCGCCATCCACGACGAGTTCTTCGCCCTCGTCAACGGCGCCAAACCCGACCGCTTCCACTGGCTCACCCCTGTCAAAGTCAAAGTCCCCGAGCCAGTCACCGCCTGAACTGGAACAACCTACCAACAAAGACCGGCCGCCTGCCAGGGCAGCCGGTCTTTACCTTTGGTCTCATCTCGACCGAAGCAAGACAGCTTATCCGTCTCGCAAAGTGGAGAGACCGGCAGTTCGCTCGTATCAGCCGCGCACCTTCAAAAGGTGTGCTTGAACAACCCGAGAAATGCCGTCATCGCGACCGAAGACGAGCGGCTTCATCGCTCGTCGTAGCGGAGAGATCCCCGCATTTCCTCATTGGAGGCACAATCCCCATTGGAAAGAAGTGTCATCTCGACCGAAGTAAGACAGCTTCTCCGTCTTGCGAAGTGGAGAGACCCGCAGTTCGCTCGTACCAGCAATCCCTCTGAGCTTGCCGGCAGCGAAGAACCTCCATATTTTCGCCTTTAATCACGAAACGCAGCGACGTACACCCCGCT
>CAXTJC010000106.1:0-8436 GCA_964244225.1 uncultured Acidobacteriaceae bacterium | reverse complement strand
GGTGACTCGGCCCCAGCTTTTTGCTTCTTCGCGAGCGGCGCTTTCTTCTCGAGCTTACCCGCGGCCTGCGCCTCTGCCGTGCCTGTGGCCATCGCCGTCGCTCCACCTGCTGCCACGGCCACCTTTGCCGCATTCTTCAGAAGTGCCCGCCTGCTCTGCTGTTCCATCCCATTCTCCTTATCTTGATTAGATATTCGTTCGCTCTACGCCTTTGCGGTCATCAGTGCCGCACGCAATCTCTTCGCGACGATCGCATCCTCGCCCGGCTGCAGCATCCATGTGGTCAACACGATCGATTGCTTATCCGCGCGCATACCGCGCCCATCGGTTCCCGTCGCCGGATTCAGTTCGATCGAAGGCGTCTCCGCACGCAGCCGGTTCGCAACTTCAACCGGTGTCATGCCGACCGTCGCCGGATCGTAGCGAATGACAAGATGCGGCACATGATTTGCCACCTCAGGCACAAACACATGCATCTGAATCGTCGGAACGTCCTTGAGCGTTGCCTGAATGACACCCGTCTGCCGCAGCCACTCCGCCTGCATCGCCGTATCGTCCTGCGCCAGCAGCCAGTCCACAGCAGCCACCATTCCGACGATCTGCTCCTTCGCCACCTTCATTCCGCGGCCGACAGCATCATCCTGCGGACTATCGTTGGCAGCAGCCAGCGCAATCAGATCTTTCCGGCCGAGCAACAGGCCGGCATTCTGCGGGCCGTGGATCCCCTTGCCACCCGAAAAGCAGACCAGGTCAAATCCCATTCCCGTCAGCTTCCACAAGTTCTCAATCGGCGGCATATCCGCCGCCGCATCGTTATGACATGGCACCCCGTGATCGTGACAAAGCCGAATCCACTCCTCGCGACCAATCTGCGCGCCCTCGCCCGAGTTGAAGAAGTTCGTCATCACCGTCTTCTCACTCACCGCACGTTTGAAGTCGTCCGCCGTCACGACCTCGCGGATGGAGACGCCACACAGCGTCATCGCGTGGTCGTACTCATAGCGATGCGCTCTTTGCACGATCACTTCATTCTTCGCACCCGGCACGCGCTCCGGAATATCGCCCGACTTGAAACCATTCGCCTTCGCCACGCAGGCCGCGGTTGCCAACGTGAGCGCCCCTGCTGCGCCCGAAGACACCAGCGCCGCCTCGCACTTCAGCTTTTTCGCTAGATACTCTCCAGAGGCCCGTTGGAGATCCTTCAGCCGAACCGGATAGAGCGCGGCACGCTCAACTGCGCGACGTACCTGCGGCGGCATCACCGCGGCGGTCAGATAGGTGTATGTTCCTGCCGCATTGATGATCGTTGGGACGCCAAGCTTCGCGTAGTAATCCTCACCATCGCTCGCATCACTCCTGGCGACAGACTCCGCGCCAAGCGCCACCGTCGCTCCGCCGAACACGGAGCCCGCGCCAACCGAGGCAAGAGCCGCCTGCGCCCATCCCAGAAATCGTCGCCGCGATAGACCACTTTGGCGCTCCATCCTCACCCCTCCGACATGCTCAAACTTCCCGCGTTGAGCCAGCCCTAAATGCGGCCGAACTTCTTAACAGCCTCTTCAATCGAGTGGAACTTTTCTATATACGGATACATCGAGTGCTCCGACTCATCGAGCGCCTGGGCCTTCACCAGCACCTCGGCCGCACGCGCCTTGGGTACTACGACGACACCATCCTGGTCAGCAATAATGATGTCGTCCGGCATCACCTGCACGCCGTCACACAGCACCGGTATATTCGCGCCGCCAAACCTGTAGTGATTCACGGAGGTCGAGGGCACCGGGCCCAGCGCATACACCGGAAATCCCAGCCTCTTAAGCTGAGGCAGGTCGCGTATACCGCCATCGACGACCGCTCCTGCAAAGCCGCGTGCAAACATCGCCGTTCCCATCAGACCTCCCATGCCCGCGATATCCGCGCCATCCTCAACCGACATGACGTACACCGATCCGGCACTGCCGGTATCAATTGCCTTCAGCATGCCGCTCAGAGCGTCGGCGTCGTGGTTCTCCTGCTTCACCAGCTTCACCGTCAGCGCTCGTCCGGCAAACTTGGTTGGAAAGATCGCCTGCATGCGATGCGACATGTACCGCTTCTCATGCAGCAGCTGCTCCATCGCGTCCGAGACCGACGCCGCCTCCACATGCCGGTAGGCCTCTAGCAGCAGCGCCGGATCAGCCTTGTACTCCTCGGCGCTCTTCGGCGCATCCGCAGCCATTACATGCGCCACCACCAGCAGCGAGGACACCAGCAGAGCGCCCATCGCCCACCCGCGTCTTCGTATGCTGTCTGGGAAAGCTTTACGTCCTCGTTCCACCTTCCGGCACCTCACCCTTTGTCTGACTCACGATACTACGCAGAGCGGAAGCGGTTAAAAGTTGATCTTGCCAGCAATCTGTAGCAACCGCGCGCCGCCGCCATTCTGCGAGTTGTTCTGCACCGTTGTAATCGTGCCGAAGTTGTTTGTTGGAAACGCGGAGAGACCGGTTGTAGGATCGACCTGGCGTCCTGTGTTCGGATCGCCGTTTGTCGCGGTCCCCGCAGGCACCGATCCCAGCGTCGAGTTCGGGTTGCCCGGGTTTGCATGGTTGAACACGTTGAAGGCCTCCAGCCGCAGCTGCAGGGCAACTCGCTCATAGAGCGGAAAGCTCTTGAACACCGACAGGTTCGTGTTGGCATAGCCCGGGCCGGTCAGGTCGTTGCGATGCGTGTTCCCATATGCGCCAAGAGCAGGCAGTGTGTACACTCCCGCCGTCTGAATGCAGCGTGTGCCTAGAATGGCGTTGCCGCGCGTGCAGCTCTCCCGTCCCGTCGTCACCTCGGAGGGTCTCTGCGTGCCTATATTTCCTGCGTTCGCCTGATCGTTGCTGATACCGATATTGAAGGGCTGTCCGCCCTGCAGCGTCACAATCGTATTTGCCTGCCATCCGCCGGCTACGCTCCGCACAGCAAGGTTCCTTCCGCGCAACTCCGGAAAGGAGTAGCTCACGACGCCGACAAAGCGATTGCGGATATCCCAGTTCGCCTTCCCATAGTCCTGGCGGATATTGTTCTGATTCATCAGCGTTCCACCGCCATTCGCGTCGGGTGAGGTATCCATCGCCTTGGCCCAGGTATAGCCCAGCGTCATATCAAGCCCATAGGAGAGCCGCTGCCGCAGCGCAATGTTCAACGCATGATAGGTCGAGAAGCCGTCATTCTGGATCTGTCGGATCTGTCCAAAGAGCTGATTTGGCCGGCGCAGGTTTGCCGACCGCGCATCGACTCGCGGATCTACAGGTAGGGGCTGGTTCGGATAAAGCGAGTGGTCCAGATCGATTGCACGTGAGCCGAGGTATTGCATCTCCAAACCGGCGTTTCGCCACAGCTCCGTTCCAGTATCCAGATTCCACTGATAGAGTCGTGGCGTCGGCAGATAGTAGTTGTCGTTGAAGACACTCGTATAACAGCCCTGCGTGCCCGGAACGCAGCTCGTCGAGGGCGCTCCCGTTCCCGTCGGATTTGCGAAGCTCAGCGTAGCCGTGCCCGAGGATGGGCCGTTGTACGTAAAGCTGTTCGCCAGCGGATAGTTGCCGGTCGCCAGCGTGAATGAGTTCAGATGGTTCGGGTTGTAGTAAAGACCGCCACCACCGCGAACCGTAGTTTTGTCCGTTGCCCGATAAGCGAAGCCCAGCCGCGGCGCCCAGTCCTCATGATTCGGCCCGATGAACTTCAAACCCGGATTCGGTGTAAACGCGGCTCCGGTTGTGGCGCTCGTCGCGGGAATCAGCGCGGTGTACTCGCGATTGATGGTCCGCCCGTATCCATTCAGGCTGTAGGGCACCGTAGGCAGTTCATAACGCAGCCCGTACAGCAGCGTAAGCTTTTGCGTGATCTGCCAGTTGTCCTGCACAAAGAAGCCATCCCGCCATTCGGCGACTGACCCCTTGATCTGCGTAATCGGCGTCCCGACAATCTGCGCATAGCCGGTTAGAAAGTCCGCAGCCGCGTAGCCTGAGTAGGTCCCGGTAAAGCTGAATGTTCCGCGTGGCGCATTCTGTGCCGCGCGGCCGATGCTCATCTTGCGAAGCTCAACGCCTGCCATGATGGTGTGCCTACCCTCGGTCCAGCTGATCTGGTCATACCCATGCAACGTGCGATCGTCCTGGTACCAGTTCGTTCCGTCGGATCCGAGGCCCTGAAAGTTGCTGATGTTGATGCTTGGAATGCCAGGATTCTTGTTGTCCACATCCGATGTGAAGCCGGTGATTCCAAGCGCTGATCCAGCTCCCTGCAGGTTATTTTCGGCAAACGCGTTGAGCAGATTTGTCGAGAGCTTGTTATACCCGAAGCGAAAATCATTGATAAGGTGCGGCGTCAGGATGTGGGTATAGCCAAACACCGCATTTGAGTCCGTCGTTGGCGAGTAGCTGTTCGATGTAGGAACCAGAGATCCGGAGACGGTCTGCAATTTTTGATAAGAGTACCGGCCGAAGAGCCGCACCTTCTCGCTTAGCGAGTAGTCCACGCGATCCAGCGTTGAATCAATAGTCACGTTGGTTGGAACAGTGGAATTCAGGTTATTTGTGATGCCCGGCACATTCGGCAGCGGCATATACGCCAACAATTTGCTCGCAACCGGGGAGATGTTCGTGACTTGATTGTTGGCGTAGGCAACGCCAGTCGCAGGATTGCGGAGAGCGCTTGCGATTGCAGAGAAGTCCCCCAACCGCATTGCAGGCGTCAGAACCGTCGCGGTCGCCTGCGTCTGTGAGATTTGCCGCAAACCTTCATACGATCCCATGAAGAACAGCTTGTCGCGACCGTCGTACAAGTGCGGAATCAGGATCGGGCCTCCAACCTCAAAGCCGAACTGGTTGTACCGGAGCGCCGGAATCCTCGCTCCAACCGGCGTAAAGAAAGGCTTCGCATTGAACGCATCATTCTGCGAGTACTCATAGACTGTGCCGTGAATCTGGTTCGTTCCACTCTTGGTGTCCATGTTCACATGCACGCCCATGTACGCCCCGTACTGCGCCGTGTAGTTTCCGGTCTGGATCTGCACGGCCTCGAGCGCATCCGCGTTCGGGTTCACCGGCGTCAGCGATCCCAGACTGTTCATCACCGTGATGCCGTCCAGCGTGATCGAATTTGTAACCGGCCGTGTTCCCGCACCGATGAAGGCCACACCCGGAGGGTTCCCCGTATAGGGATTGCCCGATTGCGTGATCACGTTGGACGCCGTCGTCGCCAGGTCGAGCGCCCGCCTGCCCGGAATCGGCAGGTTTGCCACCTTGTTTGAGTCCAGCGTCTCGCCGATCATCGCATCGTCCGTTGAAAGCGCGGGCGTCGCCGCCGACACCGTCACCTCGGAGGTGGCTGCCCCCACCGAGAGCGTTACGTCCGTTCGCGCAGCCATATTCAGCTGCACCAGAACGCCGGTGCTTGTCACCTTACGAAATCCGGCCTGCTCGACCGAGAGATCGTACGTTCCCGGCTGAACGAACGGGATGGAATAGTAGCCCTCACCATTCGTTGTGCCGCTGTAGACCACCTTCGTCTGCGCGTTCACAGCCGTCACAGGAACACCCGACAGAACGCCACCACTGCCGTCCGTCACCGTGCCGACCAGCGCCGTATTATTGGCCACCTGTCCGAACATCGCAGCCGGCAGAACGAAGACGGAGATGCTTGCGAGAAGATACACGCTCTTGTTCATAAGAAAGATGCTCCTGCAGAATCTTGATCGTGACTCACTGCACCCGGAACGGCCGGAGAGACACGTTACCTGCACATCGCTCTGGTTCAACAATGCAAAGGCAGCATCTCTCGTTGTCAGGTGTTACCAGTTCATTACAGAGCGAGCTATTTGTCATCGGCCAAGTGACGTGTCTTCCTCTAAGACAAAAGCCCTAGGAAAGTTGGCGGCGGATTGAACTTCACGTGGCTCGAAGTGCCAGGCTAAGAACTGCTTCGCCGATCAAGGGCCGGCGGAAGACGCCCGGAGCTCCGGTATTTGCATCAAGATCAGCGACGAGGAGGCCGTTCTCTGTAGCAACAAGCATCTGGCTCTCAACCATATGCAGAGCGTGGATGGGGCCGGTATCCGGAATTGCGATAGTCGCGACACGGCGGGGCACAAGCGAGCCACGAGGGACACGCCAGATGCTGAGCGAAGACGCCTGCGCGTTGCCGGTATGGGCGAGATACAGGAAGCGGCCGGAGACAGACAGCGCGACCGCAGGCTCTGCTCCGGGAGCGGGGACGGTCGTAAAAGGGCCGCGGGCAAGACCGGTCGCGGGATCGATCGAGATGCAGGAAAGCGAGCCGCTCAGTGTATTTACAAGAAAGAGGCGGTCGGCAGCGGGATGAAGTGCAAGGGCCGTGGGGCCGCTACCGGGCGGAAGCATCCTGTGGTCGCGGAGCAGCAGGCTGTCGGGGGTGATCTCGAAGAGATTCAGGCGGTCGGCGCCATGGTCTGTGCTGTAGGCGAGAGCCCCGCCAGGGTGAAACAGAGCCGAGTGGGGAAAGGCGCTGGTCTGTGCGGGGTGAGGGCCGCCTCCGGTCTGCTTGCGGCGTTGCGCTACGGGGCCGGGCTGGCCGGCGGCGGAGAGCGGGACAACGTTATACGCGCCGCCCTGTGCGAGCGCGACGAGAAGCTGGCGGGCATTCGGTGAGAGCGCAAGCGCGTTCGGGAAGGTGCCGGAGAGCGACATGGGCTGGTGATCGAGTGGGCCTCCCTCAAGCGGCAGCGCGGTAAGCCACGCGCGCGGGAGCGGATCGGTCTCCATGCTGTGGCGGCCGATGTAGGCGAGCGGCTCGGTCGGATGAAGGGCGATGCTTTGGGCGTTCGCCACGGGAATGCTTCGAAGCAAGCTCCATGCGTGGCCCTGCACGCGATAGAGCGTAACGGCGGTTTGGCTAGGGATCTTGCCGCGTCTGATTAGAGCCGCAGTAAAGCCAGAGGGGGCTGCAACCGGCTTGCGAACGGGCGTTGCGGATACGGCAGGCAGGGCCGTGGCCGCCGTTGTAAGGCCGAGAGTTGTGAGGAAGGTACGGCGGTTCCAGGCTTGATTCATGGTGTGCTCCTGGGTGCTTCAGGTGGCTTCGAAGAGCGACAGCAGTAGTCTCTTCCACGCGCTTCGATCAGGCCGTCCGGACGCTCATGCTGCTGTGAAAGATGTTGTTGGGGTCGTACTGCTGCTTCACCTTCTGCAGAAAAGGGTAGAGGCCGCCTGTGCCATAAAAGAGCTGCGGCCAGTATGTGTAGCGCAGCATGTCCGCATCGGCATAGTTCATATAGCAGCCTTCAAAACGAGGACCCATGGGAGTGCCTTGAAACTCATGCGGCACGTGGGAGCCGGTGTAAACGGCGGTAAAAAAATCGTCTATAAACTCCAGCCGGCCTGCATCCTGGCCCGGTTCGCGCCAGTAACACATCCACTGAAGCTTCAGGATCGAAGAGCGCTGGGCAATGGCGGTGTCGGCGCCGCGCTCGGGCCGGTTGACAGCGCCTCCGTACGAGTCGATGGCAAGAATGGCGCCGGGCGCGTTGGTGTCCGTAGAGTTCAGATGCCTCCAGATCGCGGCGCACTCTTCAGGGGTGAAGGTCTGCTTCATGTAAGCGGATTTGTACTTGGCACGCGAGCCGCCGCCGGAACCGCCATCGGCGAGTGTGGCGTCAAGCCAGGGCCGGATGGTGACGTCGTAGGGGTGCTTTGCCTTCTCCGCGGCAGGATCGTGCTGGTTTACCGTCGAGGAACTATTCGCGGAGTCCAGCTTGGTAGGCAGAACAAGGGTAGGGGCAAACTCCTCAAAGCGGGCGAAAAACTCATGCAGCACGGAGAGGTCTCTGGTGGTGCCATCGGGCGTACAGAACTGGACGCTGATGCCGATGCGGCCGCCATCACGATTGTTGTCGTGACTGCGCGCGCTGAGGGTGAGCACGGCGAAGAGGCCGAAGGTGTCCGGCTGCTGGCCGCGTGTGGCAAAGTAGTCGCCAAAAGTGGTGAGGAGTTTGGTGAATTTTGTCTCGGTCATGTCCGCCCAGGGAAATGCGAGGTAGGCGTTGGCGACCTCGCGGGGAGCGGCCGGCAGCGTGTCAAAGCGGAAGGAAGTAATGAGCCCGAAGTTGCCGCCGCCTGCGCCGCGGCAAGCGCGAAAGAGGCTGGGATCGCGCTGCGCGCTGACGGTGCGCTCGATTACCCGGCCGGACTGGTCCACCGTCAGAATGTCGATCGCGGAGATCCAGTCAACCGTGAGGCCGTGAAGGCGAGAGAGCAGGCCATACCCGCCGCCGGAGATGTGGCCGCCGGCGCCAACCATGTAGCAGGTGCCGGCGGGAAGAGTAAGCCCGGCGCGCTTGTAGAGTGTCTGATACACATCTCCAAGGCAGGCGCCGGGTGCAATGCGCACGCGGCCCGAAGCCTCCACCTCGACAGCGCGGTGCAGCGAAAG